>JACCXP010000099.1 GCA_013696905.1 Thermoleophilaceae bacterium | reverse complement strand
GCGGCACGCGGGCACTCCAGGCGCTGCTCGCACTCGCCGACCGACTCCCGATCGCGGCGACCGACGGTGCCGGGCTGATCGAGGTGCCCGAGGGCACCAACGCGCGCGGGCTGCGCGAGGTCGGCTGCCTGCCGAACCTCGGCCCGGGCCTGCGCGACGCCTCCTCGGCCGGCCTCGGCGCCAGCGAGATCCCGGCCGCCGTCGGGGAGCAGGTGACGGCGCTCCTGCTGCTCGGCTCAGACCCCGTGCGCACCCACCCCGATCGCGCCGCCTGGGAGGGCGCGCTCGAGCGCTCGGGCTTCGTCGTCGCCTTCGCCTCGTTCCTCGACGAGACGCTCGAGGAGCACGCCGACGTGATCTTCCCGGCCGAGTCCTACGCCGAGCGTGAGGGCACGGTCACCCATCCCGACGGGCGCCTTCAGCGCCTGCACCAGGCGATCGGGCATCCGGGCGAGGTGCGCGCGGCGTGGAGCGTGCTGGCCGAGCTTGCGCATGGCATCGACGCCGAGTTCCCGCTCTACTCAAGCGCCGCTCAGGTAAGCGCCGAGCTCGGCGGCGCGGTGCCGTTCTACGAGGGCATCACGCTCGAGCGGATCGGCGGCAAGGGCATGCGCTGGCCGGCGCGGGCCGCGGCGGCCGTCCTGCCGCCCTCGGAGATCTCGGGCGCCGAGCTCGAGACGCCACCCGACCCACCCGCGGGGATGCGGCTCGGCGTCGTGCCCTCGCTGTGGTCGGGGCCTGAGACCCGCCACGCCGCGGTGCTCTCGTTCCTCGCCCCGCGCCAGCGCGCCGAGCTCTCGGCCGAGGATGCGCGGCGGCTCGGGATCGCCCCCGGCGACGAGGTGGAGGTGCGCGCCGGCGACGCACTCGTGCGCGCCACGGCGAGGCTGCGCGACGGCTTGCCGGTCGGCTCGGTCTTCCTGGTCCAGGGCACCGACGAGCAGAGCGCCACCGCGCTCACGAACGGCGTCGTGCCGGTGGTCGAGGTGTCGAAGGCGTGACGCTCCCGCTCGCCGCTGTCGGCGTGGTCGAGAACGCGCTCGTGCAGGTCGTCAAGTCGCTGATCATCTTCGCCGTCGTGCTCCAGATCGTGCCGCTGATCCTGCTGCTCGAGCGCAAGCTGCTCGGGCGCTTCCAGGCGCGCATCGGCCCGAACCGGGTCGGCAAGTTCGGGCTGCTCCAGCCGCTCGCAGACGTCGTCAAGCTGGCCTCCAAGGAGCAGTCGACGCCGGCCACCGCGGTGCCGTGGATGATGGCGCTGGCGCCGGTGATCTCGATCGTCACCGCAGTCGCGACGCTCGCGATCATCCCGTTCGGCGACGTCCACAACGATCCCCTGTTCGGAGCGCAATGGGGGCTCTACGGTGTCGACGTCTCGATCGGCGTTCTCTACGCCTTCGCCTTCGGGGCGCTCGCCTTCTACGGGCTGATGCTCGGCGGCTGGGCGTCGGGCTCGAAGTACTCCTTCCTCGGCTCGATGCGCTCGGCCGCCCAGCTGATCTCCTACGAGATCGCGCTCGGACTGTCGCTGCTCGGCGTAGTGATGATGGCGGGCTCGCTGTCGCTGACCGAGATCGTGCGCGCGCAGGGCGCCGCGGGCGACGGCATCTGGTACGTGGTGCCGCAGTTCGTCGGCTTCGTGATCTTCCTGATCGCGGGCTTCGCCGAGACGAACCGCCCGCCGTTCGACCTGCCCGAGGCCGAGGCCGAGATCGTCTCCGGCTACAACACCGAGTTCGGCGGCATGCGCTTCGGCTCGTTCTTCATGGCCGAGTACATCAACATGATCGTGATCTCGGGGATCGCCGTCGCGGCCTTCCTCGGCGGCTGGCACGGGCCCGGTCCGGCGATCCTCGATCCACTCTGGGTCGTCTTGAAGATGTTCTTGTTCATCGTGCTCTTCATCTGGATCCGCGCCACGTTGCCGCGCCTGCGCTATGACCAGCTGATGTCGTTCGGCTGGAAGATCCTGCTGCCGCTCGCGACCGTCAACGTGCTCGTGACGGCGATCCTCGTGGTGGTGATCTAGCGTGAGCGACTTCCACGCCCCCACCCGCGACACCGGCGCGTGGGATCCCGGCGACGACGTGATCGCGGTGCAGCGGGGACCGGACCCCGGCGGTGTCGGCGGCGCCTACCGGGCCTTTGGCGAGACGCTGCGCGGGCTGAAGACCGTCTTCGGCAACGTCACCGCCGGACCGGTCACGACCGAGTATCCGGAGGAGAAGACTCCCGTCTACCCGCGTTTTCGCGGCCGTCACCGCCTTCACCGCTTCGAGGACACCGGGCTCGAGAAGTGCGTCGGCTGCTCGCTGTGCGCCGCCGCCTGCCCGGCCGGCTGCATCCGCGTCGTCGCCGCCGAGAACACGCCCGACCATCCCGTCTCCGCCGGCGAACGCTATGCCGCGGTGTATGAGATCAACCTCACGCGCTGCATCTTCTGCGGCTATTGCGAGGTCGCCTGCCCGTTCGACGCGATCACGATGGGCAACGAGTACGAGATGGCCGACTACTCGCGCTCCGACCTGATCTTCACCAAGGAGATGCTGCTCGCCGCCCCGGCCGAGCGCGTCCCGCTGCGAAACGTCGGGGAATAGGTGCTGTTCGAGCAGGTCCTGTTCTTCGTCGCGGCCGCTGGGGCGATCGCCGGAGCGCTCGGCGTGGTGATGATCCAGAACCCCTTCTACAGCGTGCTCGCGCTGGTCGGGCACCTGGTCGCGCTCGCGCTCCTGTTCCTGCTGCTGCGCGCCGAGTTTCTCGCCGCCGCGCAGCTCGTCGTCTACGCCGGGGCGGTGATGGTGCTGTACGTGTTCGTCGTCGCCTACATCGGCGGCGCCGACGAGCCACTGTCGCCTGAGGGCGGCGCGATCGCGCGGCTCGGGCCGCTGTTCGCGCTCGCGCTCCTGCTCGAGCTCACGATCGCGGTCGGCGGCTCCGAGCTCGCGGCGCTCGAGAGCGCACCCGGCACGGCCGCCCCGGGCTTCGGATCGCCGGCCCAGATCGGCGCGCTGCTGCTGTCAAAGTTCCTGATCCCATTCGAGGCCGCCTCGTTCCTGCTGCTCGTGGCTGCCGTCGGGGCCGTCGTCCTCGCCCGCCGCAGGCGCGGGCTCGAGGAGGCGGGCGCCGAGGGCGCGACGCAGGTCGCGCGCGAGGTCAGGGAGCCCGCGGAGCCCGCCACCGTGGCCGGCGCGAGCGGCGAGGCGCGATGAGCCCCGTCTGGTTCGTCGCGCTGTCGGCGGTGATCTTCTGCATCGGCGTCGGTGGCGTGCTTATGCGCCGCAACCCGCTCGTCGTGCTGCTCTGCCTCGAGCTGATGCTGAACGGCGGCAACCTCGCGCTGATCTCCTTCGCGCGCATGCACGGCACGGGCGACGGCCAGATCTTCGCCCTGATCGTGATGGTGGTCGCGGCGTGCGAGGTCGTGGTCGGCCTCGGGCTGATCGTCGCGATGTACCGGCGCCGCCTCGCGATCGACGTCGACTCGATGTCCGAGCTGCGCGGATGAGCGCAGGCGCCTACGGCTGGCTGGTGCTCGCCTGCCCGCTCGCGGGGATGATCCTGATCGCGCTCGGATGGCGGGTGCTCCCGGGGCGCTCCGCGGGCTGGCTCGCGGCACTCGCGATCCTCGGCTCGTTCGTGGCCTCGGTGGGCGCGCTGCTGGCGCTCCAGTCGCTCCCCGAGGAGGAGCGCGCGGTCACCTCGAGCGCCTTCGCGTACGCACAGACGGTGGGCGTCGACGTCGACCTCGGCATCCTCGTCGACCCGCTGTCGGTGTTCATGGTGCTCGTGGTCTCGGGCGTGTCGTTCCTGATTCACGTCTACTCGATCGCCTACATGGGCTCTGACCGCGGCTACGCGCGCTACTTCTCCTACCTCAACTTCTTCGTCTTCTCGATGCTGCTGCTGGTGCTCGCGGGCAACTTCGTCCTGCTCACCGTCGGCTGGGCGTTCGTGGGCGCGGCCTCCTACCTGCTGATCTCGTTCTGGTACCGCCGCGACACCGCCACGCGCGCCGGGATCAAGGCGTTCGTGATCAACGTGATCGGCGACGTCGGCCTCGTGATCGCCACGTTCCTGCTGTTCTCCGGCACGGGAGCGCTCGACTACGCAGGCGTCTTCGAGGCCGCCCCCGAGGCCTTCACCCGCAACGACGGCACGCTCGTGGCCGCCTGCTTGATGCTGCTTGTCGGGGCCTTCGCCAA
>JACCXP010000082.1 GCA_013696905.1 Thermoleophilaceae bacterium | reverse complement strand
ACCGTCGGTGTCGGGCTCGGCTGGTCCGAGGACGAGTACGAGGCCGTCGGCACGCCCTTCCGCGGCCGCGGGCGGCGCCTCGACGAGTTCCTCGAGTGCCTGACGCTGCTCTGGACCCGGGAGGAGGTCGAGTTCCACGGCGAGTTCTACGACGTGCCGCGCTCGATCGTCGAGCCGAGCCCCGTGCAGCGTCCCCACCCCCCGCTCCTGGTCGGGGGCTACGCCGACGCCGCGTTCAGACGCGCGGTGACGCTCGGCGACGGCTACGTGGCCGGCAACCTGCCACTCGCGGAGACGGCCCCTCTCGTGGCTCGCGTCCGGGACGCGGCCGAGGCTACGGGGCGCGATCCCACCGGGCTGCACGTGGTGAGCCGCGGACGCGTAGAGCTGACCGAACAGCCGCGCGGCCCCGGGCGGCGGCCGCTCGTGGGGTCGTTGGACGAGATCCACGAGGACATCGGGCGCTACCGTGAGGCCGGCCTCAGCGAGCTGTTCCTCGAGTTCAACCTCGACGTGCGGCTGACGGCGCCCGAGAGCGACCCCGACGCCTCGCTCCAGCACGTGCTGTCACTGCTCGAGGAGCTGTCCCCCGCTCGATCTCACAGGCCTTAGGCCTCCGTCGGGTCGAGCCGGACCTCGGCGGCTTGATCAGATCTTTCGGAGAGGTTAAATCGAGCCGCGGCGGACCGCCTCGGTGCGCCCGCTGCAGGAGGATGGGCGCGTGAACACCGCGGCCACGCGCACGCTCCCGTCCGTTGACCCGCGGCCAGGGGCGGTCGGCGACCACGAGCTGCTCGTGCGCCTGCGCGCACGCGAGGAGAGCGCCTTCGTCACCCTGATCGACTCCTACGGATCCGTGCCGCTGAGGATCGCGATGGCGTACGTGCCGACACGCGCCGTGGCCGAGGAGGTCGTGCAGGAGACGTGGCTCGGGGTCCTCGACGGCATCGACCGCTTCGAGGGACGCTCGTCGCTCAAGCATTGGGTCTTTCGCATCCTCACGAACACCGCCAAGACCCGCGCCATCCGAGAGCGACGGAGCACGCCGTTCTCGGCGCTGGCGCAGCGCGACGGCTCGAATCGGGCGGCGGACGAGGCCGCATGGAGGGCGCTCGGGTCGGCGGCCCACCCGACGCCCGAGGAAGGCCTGCTGAGCGGCGAGCTCCTCGACATGATCGTCGCGGCGATCGAGCGGCTGCCGCCGAGCCAGCGCGCGGTGATCGCCCTGCGCGACATCGACGGCCGGCCGTCGCGCGAGGTCTGCGAGGCGCTCGCGCTGAGCAAGGCCAACCAGCGCGTGCTCCTGCACCGCGCCCGCTCGACCGTCCGGGGTACGCTTGAGCGCTACCTCGACGCGGTCGAGCCGGCGACCGCGCGATCTGGAGGCGAGACATGCGAGGACTGAAGGGAAAGAACGTGCTCGTGACCGGCGGCAGCTCCGGAATCGGCCAGGCGATCGCCGTGCGGTTCGCCGAGTACGGCGCCAACGTCGCGATCAACTACCTGCGCGAGCGCGAGGAGGCGGACGACACCGAGCAGCAGGTCGAGGCCTGCGTGAGCAGGGTCAAGCAGGAGGGCGTTCGCCACGTGCTGGTGAGAGGCGACGTGTCCAAGGAGGACGAGGCGATCGACATGGTCGCCCAGGCCGTCGAGGGACTCGGAGGTCTCGACGTGCTCGTCAACAACGCGGGCATCCAGATCTCGCGACCGACCGAGGAGCTCTCGAGCGAGGACTTCGAGAAGGTGCTCGGCGTGAACCTGCTGGGCGCGTTCCTGTGCGCCCGCGAGGCGATCCGCCACTTCCTCGACAACGAGGCGCCCGGGTGCATCCTCAACATCTCGAGCGTCCACCAGCGCATCCCAAAGCCCGGCTACCTCGGGTACTCGGTGAGCAAGGGCGGCATGCAGAACCTCACGACGACGCTCGCGCTCGAGTACGCAGGTCGGGGCATCCGGGTGAACGGCATCGGCCCAGGCGCCACGATCACGCCGATCAACCAGGCGTGGATCGAGGACCCGGAGAAGAAGGAGCAGGTGGAGAGCCACATACCGATGGGCCGCGCCGGCACCGCCGACGAGATGGCCGGGGTCACGTGCTTCCTCGCGAGCGACGACGGCGCCTACATCACCGGCCAGACCCTCTTCGTCGACGGCGGGTTGACGCTCTACCCGAGCTTCCTCACGCCGTGGTCCTCGGAGTGAGCGGCTAGGAGTCCCGGCGTTCGCGCTCGCGGGCCTGGTCGAGCTCCCATGCTGCCGTGATCAGGCCTACGTGGCTGAAGGCCTGCGGGAAGTTGCCGAGCAGCTCTCCGCTCGCGCTGTCAACCTCCTCGGCGAGCAGGCCGAGCTCGTTGGCGTAGCCCGCGACGCGGTCGAAGAGACGCTCGCCCCGCTCGAGCTCGCCTGCCTGCGCGAGGCACGAGACGAGCCAGAACGAGCAGATCACGAACGTGCCTTCCTGGCCGCTCAGGCCGTCCGATCCGGCGCCCTCGTCGGTCTTGTAGCGGAGCACGAGTCCGTCCTCGGTGAGGTCGCGCGC
>JACCXP010000072.1 GCA_013696905.1 Thermoleophilaceae bacterium | reverse complement strand
CGTCCTCTCTGCCCGCCCGGCTCGCTCGTAGCAGGCCTGGCGGGTTGTTCTGTGCGGACCCTGGCCGGCGAGAGTCGCAAGCACTGCGGCGCGAGTGGCCCTCGGCCCGCCAGCCCCGAACCACCATCCGGAGGAGTCCAAGCCTTGTCTTCGTTCCTGACCCAGTACGGGATCATCGTCGCGCTGGCGTGCGCCGGCGCCTCGGTCGTCTACGGCGCAACCACCTCACGCTGGCTGCTCGCAAAGTCGCCCGGCAACGCCGAGATGCAGGCCATCTCGCTGGCCGTGCAGGAGGGCGCGCAGGCCTATCTCAAGCGCCAGTACCAGATCATCGCGATCGTCGCGGTGGTGCTGATGGTCCTGCTGGCGGTCGCGCTCGGCCTCACGACGGCGATCGGCTTCGCGATCGGCGGCGCCTTCTCGGCCGCCGCCGGATTCATCGGCATGAACGTCTCGGTGCGCGCCAACGCGCGCGTCGCCGAGAGCGCCCGCGGCGGCATCGCGGGCGCGCTCGAGGTGGCCTTCCGAGGCGGCGCCGTGACCGGCCTGCTCGTGGCGGGCCTGGCGCTGCTGGGCGTGGCCGGCTACTACGGCGCCCTGCTGCTCGTGGGGGTCGGCGAGGAGGCGGCGGTCGACGCGCTGATCGGGCTCGGCTTCGGCGGCTCGCTGATCTCGGTCTTCGCCCGCCTCGGCGGCGGCATCTTCACCAAGGCCGCCGATGTCGGCGCCGACCTCGTCGGCAAGGTCGAGGCTGGCATCCCGGAGGACGACCCGCGCAACCCCGCCGTGATCGCCGACAACGTGGGCGACAACGTCGGCGACTGTGCCGGCATGGCCGCCGACCTGTTCGAGACATACGCGGTCACGGCCGTCGCCGTGATGCTGCTCGGGGTGCTGTCGTTCGCCGACCCGGGCGCCGTCGCGGTCTATCCGCTCGTGATCGGCGGGGTCTCGCTGATCGCCTCGATCATCGGCACCTACGCCGTGCGCAGCAAGGTCGGAAACGTAGAGCGCGCGCTCTACCAGGGCCTGATCGTCTCAGGCGTCCTGTCCGCGATCGCGTTCCTGCCGGTCACCTACCTGATGATGGGCGACCTCGCCTTCCGCGAGGGCGCCTCGTCGGTCATCACGGGCGGGGCCACCGCCGTGCCGACTCCCTTCTCGCTGTGGCTCTGCACGCTCGTCGGCGTCGGCATCACGGCGGCGCTGTTCGTGATCACCGACTACTACACCTCGACGCGCTTCCGGCCGGTGAAGAGCACCGCCGCCGCCTCGCAGACGGGGCACGCCACGAACATCATCCAGGGCCTCGCGCAGGGCTTCCAGTCGACGGCGGCGCCGGCGATCGTGCTCGTGCTCGGCATCCTCGCGGCGAGCCAGCTCGCGGGGCTCTACGGGATCGGCGTCGCGGTGATGGCGCAGCTCTCGCTGACCGGGCTGATCGTGGCGCTCGACGCCTTCGGCCCGATCACCGACAACGCCGGGGGCATCGCCGAGATGGCGGAGCTGCCGCAGTCGGTGCGCGACGTCACCGATCCGCTCGACGCCGTCGGCAACACGACCAAGGCGGTCACCAAGGGCTACGCGATCGGCTCGGCGGTGCTCGCGGCGCTGGTGCTGTTCGCGGCTTTCATCGAGGAGTTGCGCCTGGTCGCGCCGAGGGGCACCGACCTCACCTTCGGCATCGGCGACCCGCCGGTGCTGATCGGCCTGCTGATCGGCGGCATGATGGTCTTCCTGTTCGTCGCGCTCGCGATCGAGTCGGTCGGCCGCGCCGGCGGGCTCGTCGTCGAGGAGGTGCGCACGCAGTTCCGCGAGAAGCCCGGGATCATGGAGCGCACCGAGAAGCCCGACTACGCCCGCGCCGTCTCGATCGTGACCGCGGCCGCCCAGCGGGAGATGGTCCTGCCGTCGCTGATCCCGATCGTCGTGCCGCTGGTGGTCGGCCTGATCAGCTACAAGGCGCTCGGCGGCCTGCTGATCGGCGTGATCGTCGTCGGCTTCTTCACCGCCGTCTCGATGACCTCGGGCGGCGGCGCATGGGACAACGCCAAGAAGCTGATCGAGGACGGCGAGTACGGCGGCAAGGGCTCGGAGGCGCACGCGGCGTCGGTCACGGGCGACACCGTCGGCGATCCGTACAAGGACACCGCGGGCCCCGCGATCAACCCGATGATCAAGGTGGCGAACATCGTCGCGCTGCTGATCGTGCCGTTCCTGGTGTAGTCCCCCGTTAGACCGCGGGGCCGTCACGGGCGGCGCTAGCTTTCCCGCCTGATGGCCGAGCGGCGCCCTCGCAACCAGGGACTGGAGCGGGTGCTCGGCACGGGCGCCCTGTTCTCGACGGCCTACGGCAACGTCGGCTCGTCGATCTACTACGCGCTCGGCCTGGTGGCGGGCTACGCGCTCGGCATGACCCCGGTCGTCTTCCTGATAACGGCCGTGATCTTCATGGCGACCGCGGCCACCTACGCCGAGGCGACGACGATGTACCCCGAGGCCGGCGGGTCGTCCTCGTTCGCGCGCCGCGCCTTCAACGAGTTCTGGTCATTCTTCGCGGCCTGGGGCCAGATGCTCAACTACGTGATCACGGTCGCGATCTCGGCGTACTTCGTGCCCCACTACCTCGGCGTCTTCTGGGAGCCGCTGCGCTCGGCGCCGCTCGACATCGTCGTCGGCATCGCGGTCGTGCTCGTGCTCGGGCTGCTGAACATCGTCGGGGTGCAGGAGGCGGCGGCGCTCAACATCTTCCTCGCGCTCGCGGACTTCTTCACCCAGCTCGTGCTCGTGGGGGTCGGGATGTTCCTCGTGCTGTCGCCGACCACGCTGGTAGAGAACGTCGACTTCGGCACGTCGCCGACGCTGGCGAACTTCCTGATCGCGATCCCGGTCGGGATGGTCGCCTACACCGGCATCGAGACGATCTCGAACATGGCCGAGGAGGCGCGCGACGTCGGCAAGACGATTCCGCGCAGCGTCGGCTCGGTGGTCGTCGCTGTGATCGCGATCTACGCCTTCTTGCCGGCCGTGGCGCTGTCGGCGCTGCCGGTCGAGAACGGCGAGACCAAGCTCGGTCTCTCGGAGGAGGAGGGCGGCTTCGCCGGCGACCCGATCCTCGGAGTCGTGCAGGCGATCGACTTCGGGGCATTCCAGGCGCCGGTCGAGATCTACGTCGGCATCCTCGCTGCGACGATCCTCTTCATCGCCACCAACGCCGGGCTGATCGGCGTCTCGCGCCTGACCTACTCGATGGGCCAGCACCGCCAGCTCCCCGAGCGGATCAGCGCCCTCCACCCGCGCTTTCGGACTCCATACGTGGCGATCCTCGTCTTCGGCTTCGCCGCCTGCCTGACCATCCTGCCCGGCCAGGCGACCTTCCTCGGCAACCTGTACGCGTTCGGGGCGATGCTCTCGTTCACGATCGCCCACGTGTCGCTCGTTGCGCTGCGATTCAAGGACCCTGACCGGGAGCGTCCCTACCGCTCGCCGCTGAACGTGCCCTTGGCCCGCGGCAGCCTGCCGCTGTTCACGATCTTCGGCGGCCTCGGCACCGCCGCCGCTTGGGTGACCGTGACCGTGCTGAACGTCGAGACGCTGATCGGGGGCAGCGTGTGGCTCGGCGGGGGGATCGCGCTGTACGTGGTCTACCGCCGCCGCCAGGGCTTGTCGCTGACCGCGACCGAGACCGTGCCCCGGGCCGCCGCGATCGTCGATCACGAGGTCGAGTACGAGTCGATCCTGGTCGCCTTCGAGGACGAGCAGTATTCGCGCGAGGCCGTCGCCACGGCGGTCAAGCTGGCCGCCCGCAGGCGCCGCGGGATCCACGTGCTCGTGACGATCACCGTGCCCGCCAACGCGCCGATCGGGGCGTCGCTTCCGGCCGAGGAGCGCCGGGCGCGAGAGATCATCGATTCGGCGCGGATCGTCGGCCGGCGCCGTGTGACGGGGCACTGGGAAAAGGTTCGCGCGGGTGAGGCGGGGCGCACGATCCTCGTCGAGGCGCGCGAGATCCGTGCTCGCGCGATCGTAATGACCCCGCCACGGCGGCGAGTGGGGACGTCGCTGTTCGGGCGCACGCTCGAGACGGTGCTGGCCGGGCGCCCGTGCAGGGTGATCATCGAGGCGGCGCCCGGGGGGGAGCCAGAGGTCGCGAGCGCCGCCTGAGCTCGTAAGATCCGGTCGTGCGCCGGGCGTACCTCGGATCGACCCGTCTGTTCGGCGTGCTGATGCTCGCGATCGGCCTCGTCATGGTCGCCTCGACGCTCGCGCGAGGCGGCGGCCCGCTGGCGCTCGGCGTGATCTTGGGCGTGATGTTCGCCTTGCTGGGCGCCGGTCGCCTGCTGCTCTCGCGCGAGCGCGCGTGAGCGGCTTCGGCGGGCGCGGCCTCGGTGGCGCGGGCGCCTTCGGGCGCCGCGGCCTGCTGAGAGGCCGGCGCTTCTTCGCCGGCACGGGCCTCTCCGGGCGCGCCCTGTTTGCGGTGTCGGTGACCGCGCTCGGGTCGTCGATCTACTACTCGCTCGGAGTCGTAGCGGGCGAGGCGCTCGGCCTCACGCCGCTCGTCTTCCTGGTCGCGGGGGCGTTCTTCGTCGTCACGCTGATGACCTATCTGGAGGTCTCCTCGCTGCACGTCGAGCGCGGCGGCGCCTCGATGTTCGCGCGCTACGCCTTCAACGAGCTGTGGAGCTTCGTCGCCGGCTGGGCGATCGTCCTCGACTACCTGATCGTGATGGCGATCGCCGCCTTCTCGGTGTCTCACTACCTGGCGGCGTTCTGGTCGGGCGCCG
>JACCXP010000071.1 GCA_013696905.1 Thermoleophilaceae bacterium | reverse complement strand
CCGCAGATCAGGCGGTCCATCGGGCGCGCCTCCTCCATGTCGGCCTTGGTCTGCTCGATCGCCTCGAGCTGATCCGGCGTCTCGCGATAGGGAAAGGCCCGCTCGAAGTCCATCAGCCACTCGCCGTCGGCCGGGAACGCGTAGCCCGCGCGGCGCTTGCGCTCGGCGTAGAGGTTGATCAGCTCGCCCGCAAGCGCCTGGGCCGCGCGCCGGGCGCGCGCCTTCATCTGCTCCCAGACCTTGCCGCCGAGCCTCGACAGCGGCGGATCGGAGGCCTCGGCGCCGACGTAGCGCGAGATCTTGTAGAGCTGGTCCGAGGGCACGAAGACGCGGTCGCCATCGGCGTACTCGAGCTCGAGGTAGTCGCGCGTCACGCCGCCGACCGTCTTCGTGTCGAAGCCGGTGAAGCGGGCGATGCCGTGGTCCTCGTGGACGACGGCGCCGCCCGCGCGCAGGTCCGTGAACGAGGCGATCGCCCCGCCGGCGGAGGCCGCGCGCGGTCCTGGGCGGCGCTCTCCGCGACGGCGGCGCAGCAGGCGGTGCTCGGGCAGCACGGCGAGCTTGAGCCCGGGAGCGAGGAAGCCGTCGCGCAGGCTCGCGTTCGCGAACACGACGCTCGGCCCGGCGGGGGCGGGCTTGCCGTCGAGGAAGGAGGCGCGCACGCGGGCGAGGTTGTACTGGGCTCGCTCGGCCTCGCCGCGGCGCGACCAGGCGACGACGGTGCGATAGCCCGAGCGCACGAGCTTCTCGAGCTCGGGCTCTGCCTCCTTGAGCGAGCGGGCGGCGGAATCGACGCCCTGCGCGCGGAAGCTGTGCGGCTGGTCGCCCGAGAGGCTCGACAGCCTGACGGCGGCGCGCTGCTCGAGCGCGCCCTGGACGTCGGCGGGCGACAGATAGAGGTCGTGGGCGTCGCGGGCGTGAAACGACGTGCTCACGTCCTCCCACTGATCGGCGAGCGCCGGTGCGATCTCGTCCTCGGCCGCGAGGCACACGAGCGCCGCCTGGGGCACGAGGCCGAGCACGTCGCGAAAGCGGTCGAGGGGCAAGAGCTCGGCGACGTCCGGGCGTGTCTCGCCCTCCTCGACGGCGGCCATCTCGGCCAGCTCGCGCAGCTCGGGCGCGAGCTCGGCGGCCGGGGCGATCTCCACGCGCTCGACCTCCTCGAGCGAGCGCTGCGTGAACGTCGAGAAGAACGTCAGCCGCTCGACCTCGATGTCGTAGAGCTCGCAGCGCACGGCGCGCTCCTCGGTGGCGGGGTAGACGTCGAGGATGTCGCCGCGAAGCGCGAACTGACCGCGGTCCTCGACCTGGTCGACGCGCTGGTAGCCGCAGGCAACGAGGCGAGCGGTGGTCTCGCCGAGGTCGAGCAGCTCACCGCGCTCGAGCGCGAAGCCGTGCGGGCGAAGCTCCGGGTCGGGCACCTTCTCCGCGAGCGCCGCGGCCGAGGCCACGACCACCGCGGCCTCGCCGCCCTCGCGCGCGTCGAGCAGCGAGTCGAGCGCGGCGACGCGCAGCCCGACCAGATGCGGAGCAGGGGCGAGGTGCGACTCGTAGCGCACGCCGCGAGCGGGGTAGAAGCGCACCGGGCGAGGCTCGAGGAAGGCCTTCAGGTCGGCCGCGAGATCGCGCGCGGCGCGGTCGTCGCCGACGACCACGAGGCCGGGCCGCGTCGGCTCCGCGTCGAGCAGCGCCGCCACCAGGTACGGGCGCAGGGAGGCCGAGACGAACGCCCGCTGAGGGGTCTCGCGCGCGGCATCCGACAGCGCGTCGAAGGCGTCGTCCTGATGGGCGTAGGTGAGCAGCTGGCGCAGCGACATGGCAGCAGGAACGACCGCGCTCCGATGCGCGGCCGCCGTCGCTACGAGTCTAGGCGCCGCCCTCGGCGCCCCCGCGGCTCAGCGTGAGCGCAGCACCTCGCGCCGCGAGGGGCGTGGGTCGCCGTCGCCTGGCTCGGCCGTCACGCTCAGGACGGGGTACTTGGCCGGATCGACGGCGGCGGCGAAGGAGACGTGCGAGCGCCCCTCGGGGTCTGGGTGGAAGGTGCCGGCGGAGATGCGGTTCGACTTGCGGCGCGAGTCTCCCGGGCCGACGAACCAGAGCTCGTAGTACTCGCCCTTGGGCAGGATCGCGAGGTCGTCCGAGCGAAACTCGATCACACGGCCGATGCCGGTCTCCGTCACCTCGGCGCGGGCCTGCGCTCCCCGCCGCGCCGACCGGGCTCGACGGGCGGGGCGTCGACCAAGGGCACCTCGGCGTGGCCGTTCGTCAGCCCGCCGAGCTCTTCCTGGCATTCGGCGCAGGCGACTAGGTGCTCCTCGAAGACCGCGCGATCGTGGAAGTCGAGCCGGTCGAGCAGGTAGGCCGGAATCTGGTTGTGGATCGTGAAGCGCGCAGCCTGCATCTCTCCCGTGTCTTCGCGCGCGCCGCACAGAACGTTCATCACTAGATTGGCGCAGTGCCCCAGGCCCGCACCGCCCCGCTCCGCCGCGAGCTCGCCGCCTGGCTGCCCGACCGCCCGTTCTCGCTTCGGCTCTGGGACGGAGCCACCCTCCCACGCACGCGCCCCGGCGGCCCCGAGGTGTTCGTGCGCTCGCCGCGGGCGATCGCCCACATGCTGCGCAGCCCGACCCAGCTCGGCGTCGTGCGCGCCTACGTCGCGGGCGACGTCGACGTCGACGACCTCGACGCGCTGCTGCCGATGGTGGACGGCTACAAGCCGGCCGCGCCGGATCGAGCCGCTCGCGCGCGGCTGGTGCTGGCCGCCCTGCGGGCGATGGGCGTGCCGCGTCCCCCGCGCCGGCCCGCCGCCGAGCTGCGCCCGCGCGGGCAGCGGCACTCCAAGCAGCGCGACGCGGCGGCCGTGCGCCACCACTACGACGTCTCGAACGAGTTCTTCGCGCTCTTCCTAGATCGGTCGATGACCTATTCGGGCGCCATCTTCAGCCACGGGGCGAAGACGCTCGAGCAGGCGCAGGAGGCGAAGCACGAGCTCGTCTGCGAGAAGCTCTGCCTCGAGCCCGGCGCGCGCGTGCTCGACATCGGCTGTGGCTGGGGTGCGTTCGCGATTCACGCCGCGCGCCGCCACGGCGCCCGGGTCCTCGGCGTGACGATCTCAGAGCGCCAGGCCGAGCTCGGCCGGAAGCGGGTGCGGGAGGAGGGACTCGAGAACGACGTCGAGATCCGGCTCGCCGACTATCGCGACCTCGCGGGCGAGCGCTTTGACGCGATCGCCTCGATCGGCATGATCGAGCACGTCGGCGGCTCGCAGGTCGACGCCTACGCCGCCACGGTGGCCGCCCTCCTGCGCCCCGGGGCGCGCTTCCTGTGCCAGGGGATCGGCAAGGTGCCGCCGTCCGAGCATCGCCCGAGCGAGTTCTCGAAGCGCTACGTGTTCCCCGACGGCCAGCTGCTGCACCTGTCGCGCATGCTGCGCGCGTTCGAGCTCGCCGGACTCGAGAACCTGCACGCCGAGGCCTTCCGCGAGGACTACGCCGAGACGCTGCGCCACTGGGCCGAGCGCCTCGACCGCCGCCTCGACGAGGGTCGCCTGATCGCCGGCGCCGAGCGCACGCGTGTGTGGCGGCTCTACCTGCGCATGGCTCGCCATGCATTCTCGGCCGGGTTCGCGTCGCTGTTTCAGATGCTGAGCGTGCTCCCCGGTCCGGCTCCGCAAGCGGCGGTTGCACGCGAGGTCAAGGAGCCGCGACAGCTCGCCGTGCCTCAGGCAAGCGTCCAGTAGCCGTCGCTCCCGAGCGGCTGCTCGAGCGCCACGCGGGCGAGCTGCTCGCGCCCTGCCGCAACGCTCAGTCGGCAGAGCGCGGCCACCTCGGCGCTCGCGAGCGGCTCGCCCGCCCACTGCAACGCCTCCTGCACCGACTCCGGGTCGGCGCGCCGCTCGAGCCCTGGCACGAGGTTCGCGAGCACGACCTCGTACGACTCGAGTGGCTGGAAGCCCGGCAAGTCGACGCGTGCGCCGTCGTCGCGCTCGATCTCATAGCTCGGACAGGTGTAGCGCCTCCCGGCGGGCCCGGAGTCCGCGTCCGCGAGCTTGTGGTCGAGGGCCAGCGCCGCGGCCGACGGGGCTCGGGCGGCGGCCATATCGGCCCGCAGCGCGGCCTCGACGGCGGTATCGTCGGCCCAGCGCTCGAGCTCAGGGGGCTCGATCCCGGCCTCGCGCGCGGCCACGGCCACGGTCTCCGGGTCGTCGAGCGACTCGCCCATCATGCAGCGAATCCGCAGGCGCCGCAGCAGCGCGGCGTCCTCGCCGGGGCGGCCGTGCAGGCGTGCCGCCACCACCCGCAGGCAGGCTGGGAAGGTGACCGGTTGATGGGAGCGCGGACGGGTGTCGATCGGCATGTGGAAGCGGCGTACGAACCCGCGCAGTCCGTCGGAGTAGGCCTGCGCGTCGAAGCCCGCGGAGTAGGGCCGCTCCGACAGGACCACCATCCGCGGCTGCCAGTCGATCTGGTCGCCGAACAGCCAGCGCAGTCGCCAGCGCGACGGCTCCGCCGAGTACGCCCACGGGCAGCGTGGGTCCGTGAACTCGCGGATCGTCACGACGCTCACGCCGGCACGGCCCCGATCACGTCCTCGGTAGTCGCGGCCGCCCGCTCGATCAGCTCGCGCAGGTCGCCCCCCGGCTCGCGAAAGCGCGACAGGACATAGGACGCGACGATCTCAGGATCCGTCGAGTCGGGCCGGCCGACGCCCACGCGCACGCGCCGGAAGTCGGCGCCGCCCAGCTCGCGCTTCAGCGACTTGAGGCCGTTGTGTCCCGCGAGGCCGCCGCCGAGGCGCTCGCGCACCTCGCCAAACGGCAGGTCGATTTCGTCGTGCACGACCACGACCTGCTCGAGCGAGACCCGCAGCGCGCCGCGAGCGGGACCGACCGAGCGCCCGGCATCGTTCATGAAGGTCTGCGGTAGCAGCAGCGCGACGTGGGGGCCGCCCGGCGCGGTGCGCCCGTCGGTGTAGAGGCCCGCATAGCGCTTCGCGGCGCGCGGGAGCTGCCAGCGCCTGCCGAGCTCGCCGGCGACCTCGAAGCCGATGTTGTGGCGCGTGCCGGCGTAGCGCTCTCCCGGGTTGCCGAGCCCGACTATCAGCCAGTCAACCGCACCCATGCCGTCGTCCCGCTCGCCGCGCAGACGCCGGAGCAGGCTCAGGACGAGCCGCTGCCCTCGTCCTCCGCGGCTGCGGCCTCGGCATCGGCCTCCTCCCCTGTTGCTCCCTCGGCTCCCGCCTCGGCGCCGACGAGTTCGGTCTCCTCCTCGATCTCCTCGGGAGCGTCGACCTCCGACGGCATCGTGACCGTCGCGATGATCGTCTCCTCGGGGTCGTCGAGGAACTCGACGCCCTCAGGCGGAGACAGCTCGGACAGGTGCATCGTCGCCGCCGGCTCCATGCCCGAGACATCGACAGTGATGCGCTCGGGCAGATCGCCGGGCACCGCCTCGACGTTGAGCTCGCGCGTGACGTGCTCGACGACGCCGCCCTCCTTCGCACCCGGCGCTTCCTCGACACCCTCGAGCTCGACGGCGACGGTGGTCTGGATCTTCTCGGAGAGGTCGACCTCGAGGAGGTCGATGTGCACGAGCTCGTCGCGCACGGGATGGCGCTGCTGGTCCTTGACGATGACGGGCCGCGCCCGTGCGCCGCCGATCTTCAGGTCGAGCACGGGAGAGTGGCCGTGGAGCGCGCGCCAGAGGTCGAGCGCGGGCACCTGGAAGGCCGCCGGCTCAGCGCCGGCCCCGTAGACGATCCCCGGCACGAAGCCCGCGCGACGCAGGCGTCGGGCCGCCCGCGAGCCGCGCTCGTCGCGCTCCTGGACCTCGAGCGCCGGTCGTCCGCCGTCTGCCATAGCGGAGCGAGTCTAGCGGCGGCCCTAGAACAGCTGGTTCTTTGCCCGTCGTGAC
>JACCXP010000263.1 GCA_013696905.1 Thermoleophilaceae bacterium | reverse complement strand
TGCCCTCCGGAGGCAGAAGTCGCTGGTTCGAATCCAGCCGGGCGCGCTAGCCGCCGGCTACGGCCGGGAGGATCGTGACTTCGTCGCCGTCCTCGACCTGGGTCTCGAGGCCGTCGAGGAAGCGGATGTCCTCGCCGTCGACGTAGACGTTGACGAAGCGGCGCAGGTCGCCGTCCTCGGCGATGCGCTCGCGCAAGCCGTCGTAGCGCTCGTAGAGGCCGTCGAGGACGTCGCCGACGGTGCGGGCGTCCTCGACGCTCGCCTCGGAGTCTCCGGCCGTCACGGTCCGCAGCTGGGTGGGGATCTTGACGGTTACCGACATCGCCAGCGAGCTTATACCGGCTGGGCCGAGGCGAAGGCGTCAGAGAACGAGTCGACCGTCGGGTCGATCTCGTGCGCCTCGAACGTGCCGCGCACGGCGTCGAGCGTCTTCAGCCCTTCGCCTGTGATGACGAGCACGACGCGCTCGCCGGCGTCGATGTCGCCGCGGTCGGCCAGCTTCTTGAGCACGGCCGTCGTCGTCCCGCCCGCGGTCTCGGTGAAGATCCCGGTGGTCTCGGCGAGCAGGCGAATGCCCTCCCGGATCTCGTCGTCTGAGACGGCGTCGATCGATCCTCCCGAGCGGCGCGCAAGGTCGAGCGCGTAGGGGCCGTCGGCGGGGTTGCCGATCGCGAGCGACTTGGCGATTCCCGTCGGCTTGACGGGACGGCAGACGTCGAGCCCGGCGCCATAGGCCTGGGCGACCGGCGAGCAGCCCTCGGCCTGCGCGCCGTTGAACACCGGCGCGTCGCCTTCGAGCAGGCCGACGGAGCGCCACTCGTCAAGGCCGCGGGCGATCTTCGTGAAGAGCGAGCCCGAGGCGATCGGGACGACCACGCGATCGGGCTGCTCGAAGCCGAGCTGCTCCGCGATCTCGAAGGCGAGCGTCTTCGACCCCTCGGCGTAGTAGGGGCGCAGGTTGACGTTGACGAACGCCCAATCGCGCTCGTCGGCGAGCTGGGTGCAGAGGCGGTTGACGTCGTCGTAGGAGCCGCGCACGGAGATGAGGTTGGTCCCGTACACGCCGGTGGCGAGGATCTTCTGCTCCTCGAGGTCCGAGGGCACGAACACGTAGGACTCGAGTCCGTTGGCGGCCGCGTGGGCGGCCACCGCGTTTGCGAGGTTGCCGGTCGACGCGCAGGCGAGCACGCCGTAGCCGAGCTCGCGCGCCTTCGGGAGCGCGACGGAGACGACGCGGTCCTTGAACGAGTGTGTCGGGTTGGCGGCGTCGTTCTTGACCCAGACCTCTCTCAAGCCGAGCCGATCCGCCAGCCGATCGGCGCGCACGAGCGGGGTCATGCCGGCGGGCAGCGCCGTCCGCGGCGGCGACTCGAACGGCAGGAAGTCGGCGTAGCGCCAGAGCGAGTTAGGGCCGGCCTGGATGCGCCGGCGGGCGCTCTCGGGGTCGAGCGACGAGAAGTCGTAGGCGACCTCGAGCGGGCCCCAGCAGGCCTCGCATGCGTAGCGGGCGTCGAGCGGGTAGCGGGTACCGCACTCCTTGCACTTCAGGGCTTCGACTGACATGTGCACCTCTCCTGGACTCCGTCGGCTTGTCTTCGTGACGGAGGCTGTGAGGCGCTTCGTCACATCTCCCAGGCTTTTATTTGGCCTGCATGGAATTGGCACCGTTCCGATCGACCGAGGTCGAGCAGATGGTTGCCGGGGCTTCGTAGGGCCAAGTCCCTCCACCCCTCTGGATGCGTGCTGCGATTTGCGGCGATAAGGATAGCGCTCCTGGCGGGCGCCATGCGTACACCTGTCCCATCGACCAGCACAAGTAGCATTGTCGCGAGTGATCGCGATGCCCGACGACCCCCTCAGACCCGATGGCGAACTTCCCAAAGCCACGCCTCCCTCGCCTAGCGCGCGCCCGGGTCGACGGTCACTCCGCGCCACCGAGCGCTGAGCCGGCCGTAGAGGTCGTCGAGTACGGCGGCCTGCGCTGGATCAACGTCGAGCGCCCAGGCCCGATCGACCAGGCTTGGCTCGAGGAGCACTTCGACTTCCACCCGCTCGCCTACGAGGACGTCCGCTCGCGCAACCAGCGGCCGAAGATCGACGAGTACCCCGACTACCTGTTCATCGTCCTGCACTTCCCGGTGTTCGACAAGGCGCTCGGGCGCCTCAACGCCGGCGAGCTCGACATCTTCGTCGGGCCGGACTTCCTCGTCACGCTGCCGAACGAGTCGCTCCAGCCGGTCGAGTACCTGTTCGAGCGCTGCCGCACCTCCGAGGAGGCGCGCGACCAGCTCTTCAGCAAGGGCTCGGGCTTCCTGCTCTACAAGATCGTCGACGACGCCTTTGACTACTGCTTTCCGATGTTGCGCAAGATCGGCAACAAGCTCGACCGGCTCGAGGACGACATCTTCCAGGGCCGCTCCGAGGAGGTCGTGCGCGACATCTCGAACGCCAAGCAGGAGATCATCAACTTCCGCAAGATCATCCGGCCTCAGCGCCCGGTCCTGCGCGACCTCGAGCGCACCAAGCAGCGCTACCTCGCGCAGGAGATGGAGCTCTACTTCGACGACGTCCAGGACGCCTCGGAGCGCATCTGGGACATGCTCGAGAACTACAAGGAGGTCGTCGAGGCGCTCGAGGACACCAACGAGCAGCTGATCTCCCACCAGGTGAACGACGTCCTGCGCGTGCTCACGTCGATCAGCGTCGTGGTGCTGCCGCTCACCCTGATCGCGAGCATCTGGGGCATGAACGTGGGCGTGCCGGGCGAGCAGAGCGACACCGCCTTCTGGGTCATCATCGCCTCGATGGTGCTGCTGCTGGGCGGGATGCTCGGCTACTTCCGCCGCCGCGGCTTTCTCTAGGCGTGGCCGAGCAGCGCCTCTGGGCGCCCTGGCGGCTCGAGTACGTCAAGCGGCCGAAGGAGGGCGAGTGCATCTTCTGCGCCGCCCTCGCCGCCGGTGACGACGCCGCCGGCTACGTGCTGCACCGCGGCCGGCGCTGCTTCGTGATGCTGAACGCCTTCCCGTACACCAGCGGGCACGTGATGGTCTCGCCGCTCGAGCACCTCGCGACGATCGCGCAGCTCGACGACGAGACGCTGCTCGAGCTGATGACGCTGACCCGGCGGTCGCTTGCCGCAATCCGCGAGACCTACGGCCCGGAGGGCTTCAACATCGGCGTGAACCAGGGCAAGGTCTCGGGCGGCAGCGTCGAGGACCACCCCACCAGCACGTCGTGCCGCGCTGGGGCGGCGACACGAACTTCATGCCCGTGATCAGCGACGTGCGCGTCCTACCAC
>JACCXP010000001.1 GCA_013696905.1 Thermoleophilaceae bacterium | reverse complement strand
CTCCCACCAGCGCGCGCGAGCTGGACTCTCCCAGCGTCGTCCGGCAAAGCGCACGCCGTTCTTCGCCAGGCGCAAGAGGCCGGCCGGTCCCTTCGCGGCCATCGCTCGCACCTTGGTCGCAACCACTCGGCGGTCGCGCGGGTCCGCCAGGCTGACGCCAAACATCATGTCGCCGAAGACGAGCCGCCCACCCGGACGCAGGACCCGTCGTACCTCGGCCAGCGCGCAATGCTTGCCCTCGTCGTCGAGGTGGTGGAAGCAGTAGTTCGAGACCACGAGATCGACCGAGCTGTCCACCGCGGGCAGGCTCGTGGCAGACGCCTTGACCGCTTGGATGTTGGATTGGCCGGCGCTGTTTGCCTTCGCCCTCAAGTAGTCGCACATCGAGGGGGAGATATCCACGGCGAGCACGTGCTCCACGCGCTCGGCGAGCGGCAGAGCCAGCAGCCCAGTTCCCGCGCCGATGTCGACGCAGCGCTCGCGCTCACTCGGAGCAGCGAGCTCGAGGATGCGGTCGCGAAGGTCCTGGAAGCCGGCGCTGCGCGATACCTCCTCAGCGTCGGTGACGTGCTCGTCCCAGTTCTTAGTCAGTGCGCGCATCCCCTCTGATTTCTCCTACGCTGCGTAGGTACTTGGGCAGAGTAGCTGACGAGGAGGTCAGTCGCCCCCACGCTCTAGGCTTCGGCTGCGCCCGGCATGGCCACGCGCTGTCCGCGCGAGGGCGAGCGGCGAGCGTCGGCCTACCGTTCGTAGGATGGCAACATGACCCGAGCAGGCAATAGATGAGCGCACAGCCCCGCCCCCACGCCGCTCGAGCGGGCTCGGAGGGCCGCCTGCGACGTGCCGGGGCCGCGAGGGCCCGTCGTCGCCGTCGGGCCGTGGTGGCGCTCGCGCTGAGCGCGATCGCGGTCACGCTGTGGCTGTTCGGTGGTAGCTCTCGCGGCGAGGCGCCCGCAGGGTTGATCGCGCCGCAGCGCTCCGCGGCCCAGGCGCCTGACCGAACGCTTCGAATCGTGCTGGCGCGCCGCCGCGAGGCAATGCTTTCGCTCACGCCTCTGACCCGCCAAGGACAGCTCGATTCACGGGCGCTGCACGCGGCCGTCGAGCGAGCGCTCCCGGACACAGCGCGCCTGCGCCACGGCGACGCCCGTGTCGTCTACCGCTACGACACGAGCGCGACCGCCAGGGCGGCGCTCGCGGTCGGGCCTGACGGCGGGATCGTGACGGCGGTGCGTAGGGCGGAATCCGCCACGATCGCCGCCCCCGTCATCCGCCAGGCCGAGCGCAACACCTGCGAGACGGCCGCCCTGTCGATCCTGCTCGCGACTGCCGGCGTGCGCGTCTCCCAGGAGCGCCTGCAGCGCCAGCTGCCGCGGTCGGGGCCGCTCGATCCGCGAGGCAGCGGCTCCGAGCGCGTGTGGGGAGATCCCGAGCTCGGCTACGTCGGTCGCGGCAGCGGCGGTGGGGCGGCCGGAGGCTTCGGGGTCTACCCAGGCCCGGTGGCCGCCGTCGCCAAGCGGAACGGCACTGCTCTCAGCGATCTCACCCGTGCCTCGCCGCGGCGGGTCTATCGACGCCTGCTCGACGGACGAGCTGTCATGGCTTGGGTTGGGCTCTCGGAGGGGCCCTACGACGAATGGCGCTCGCCCCGGGGGCGCCGCGTGCGCGTGAACTTCGGCGAGCACACGGTCGTGCTCACCGGCGTCCGCCGGGACGGCAGCCTGCGGATCGTAAACCCACTCCAGGGGACGGTCGAAATCTGGAGTCGCAGAAAGTTCGAAGCGATGTGGAGCCTGCTCGGCCGCCGTGCCCTGTCGACGTGAGCCTTCTCGAGCGGACACGCGTCGCGCCGGTTTCGTCCGACCCATCGACCGGACATCACCCGATCTGCGGGGCCCGAGAGCGGTCGCGACACGGCTGTCGACCTCGCTTGAACCACCATTCTCACGTGAGCCCGGCGTCGCTCGCATCTGGAGTGGCTGCCCTTGCCTGAACTGCCTCCCCGGCACTCGCTGTGGCTGCGCTTCTTGGTCGGCGCCGTGATGATCATGTCGGCCTCGGCCACGGCCACCGCCGTCGCCGCCTTTCGCGAGATCGACCGCGTGGTGACCGCCTTCGAAGAGGCCGGGCCGCTCGACCTCGGCGACGAGGTCGCGGAGGCCGACGCCGGCAAGCCGCAGACGATCATGCTGATCGGCTCCGACAGGCGGGCCAAGACCTCCCAGGACGTCCAGAGCGGGCTTTCGAGCGGCGCCCGCTCGGACACGATCATCCTCGTGCGCCTCGATCCCGAGCAGGACTCGACCGTGCTGCTGTCGCTCCCGCGCGACCTGAAGGTGCGCATTCCCGGCGTCGGGACCGACCGGCTGAACGCCGCCTACGCCGAGGGCGGCGCACGATTGACCATACGCACGGTCAAGCAACTCACGGGTCTTTCCATCAACCACGTCATCAACGTCGACTTCGCGGGCTTCCGCGCGGCGATCGACGCGATCGACTGCGTCTATGTCGACATCGACCGGCGCTACTTCAACGACAACACGGGCCCCGAGCGCTACGCCACGATCGACATCATGCCGGGCTACCAGAAGCTGTGTGGCTCAGCCGCGCTCGACTACGTGCGCCATCGAAAGAGCGACAGCGACTTCGGGCGCGCGGCGCGCCAGCAGGAGTTCCTGCGCCAAGCCAAACAGCAGGTGGGGGTGGCCGAGGTCTTCTCGGACCGCCAGCGGCTGCTCAAGGTGTTCTCGACCTACACGGAGTCAGACATCGACTCGCGCAAGGCGGTGCTTCGCCTCGGCGAGATCGCCGCGCGCTCTGCGTTCAAGCCAATCCGCGAGGTGCAGTTTCGCGGCGCGGATGAGATCAGCCCGGCGGGCGTCGCCTACGTGACCGCCGACCAGCGCAGCGTGCGCAGGCTCGCGGACGAGTTCTTGGGCGAGGGCCGCCGTGGCGGCGCCAGGAAGCCAGCGACCGCGCGACCGGTGCGTCGCAGGCGCGGCAAGCGGGCGGCGCGGGCCGCGGTCGCCGACGGCAACGCAGCCGGGCGTCAGCAGGCGTTGCAGATCGTCGGCTCGCGCAAGTGGAGGCAGCCCGTCTTCTACCCGCGCAAGCGCACGCCGTCGGGCTCCTACGTGGGCGAGCCGCGGGTCTACGGAATCCGCGCGCCGGACGGCAGGGTGTACAGCGCCTACCGAATGGTCGTGCAGCGCACCCCCCGGGCGACCGGGGATTTCTACGGGATCCAGGGCACCACGTGGAAGGACCCGCCGATCCTCGAACGCCCGTCTGAGACGCGCAAACTTGACGGCCGGCGCTTCGAGCTGCACTACGACGGCGATCGTCTGCGCCTCGTGGCCTGGCGTACGCGCGAAGGCTGCTTCTGGGTTTCCAACTCGCTGCTGCAGAAGCTGTCTGAGCAGCAGATGCTGTCCATCGCCCGGTCGGCTCGAGCACTCGGTTGAGGCAACGGGGGCGAGGCCCGAGCCCCTTCCGCATTCCGTACGAGTTGAACAGGCCATTCCTCCTAGCCGACCGCTGCCGCGCGCGATGACCGGGCAAAGATCGACGGAGGAAAGCCGTAGACCGGAACGCCGGCCGCGCCGGTCAACGACCGCCGAGGAGGGTTGGTGTCGAGACGAGCGAACACGACGATCCGCTGGGCGGCGCTGTAGAGCGGGTGGCAGGCGGTGAGGATGAGGCGCTCATAGCGCACGCGGCGCTTCACCCACAGCGCGGTGGGCGGCACTATCCGGGTTCGCTCGACGCGGTAGGTGAAGCGCGCATAGGGCATGGCCACGACGATTGGGTCGCCCGGGCGCAGCTCGTCGATCGGCCGAAACGGCGCCAGGAAGGTGGTGCGGTGCCCGGCTATCGCAACCGTGCCGCCCTGGCCGGGGAGCGGCGTGTCCGGGTAGTGCCCAGGCCCCTTGCGCAGGCTCGCCGGGTCGTCGCCTTCGACGAGCGCGTAGCGACGGTCGAGCGTGGGCAGTTCCACCCGACCGATCGCGTCGCCCGTGCGCGTGCGGTCGGCGTGCTGGGTGGCAAGGAGATCGACTCGCCGCTTTGATGGCCTCTCTCCCGACGCCCTGGCCTCGCCGACGGCCGTGGCCTCCGCGTCGAGCTGGCGGTCGAGCAGCTGTTGCGCCCCACGCGCCCTGAGTGCCGAGATCGGCTCCTGCCAAGCCACGGTGATCGTCGCGTCCGCGACCAGCAGCGCGCCCGGGGTGACTATGACGGCGGCCGCGAAGCGAACCGCGGCTGACCACACTGCTCGCCAGCCTCGGGCGCCTCCTGGTCCGCGTCCGCGCCTCGCAAGGACCGCGAAGGCGCCCGCACGCCGGCTCGCACGCTTGGCGGGGCGGCTCTTCATACCCGCAGCGACGTCTGCCCTCTCTGCGCGGTCACGGTCGGGGCACACAGCAGATGCTGACAGACCCTCCCTCGGCGCTCTCAGCGAGAACCCGAGGGTCAGCGCCCTCAGCTATAGGCATCCCAGGCCCGCAGCCGAGGCAGCGGATCGATCGCCGACCCGCCCTTGTACCAGCCTGGCGCCGACCACAGCTCGAAGTGCAAGTGACATCCGGTCGCCCGGCCCGTCTCGCCCACCTCGCCGAGCGCCTGGCCCGTGGGGATGCGCTGACCTGTGCGCACGAGCGGCGCGGCGCGCATGTGCATGTAGACATAGCCGAGGCCGTCCTGCCCGTTCACCACCACGTAGTTTCCCGCGGCGGCGTGAAACCCCGCGTACTCCACCTCTCCCCCACGCGCGGCGACCACCGGTGTGCCGCACTTGGCGAACATGTCCTGTCCCTTGTGGCCGCGTCCGCCGCCGAAGTTGTTTGCGCCGCCTTGGCCCAGATCGTGCGCTCCTCGGATGGGGAAGACCTGGTCGTAGTAGGAGAAGCTCGAGTCGCTCTCGGCCGCAGGGACGGCGGCGCTTGTCGCCTCGCCCACCAGGCGGAAGCGGTAGCGCCCAGCGGGCTGCGGGCCGCCGGGGCCGCGTCCGTCCCAGCTGACGGCCTTGGGCTGACCGGGCTCGGCGACGAGCGTCCACGTCTGGACGACGCTGCCGTCTGCTTCACGCACCAGCTCGATGCGTGCCTCCAGCGGACGGCGCACGGTGAACGAAAAGCGCGGCTGGCGCTTTGCCCCTGCGAAGAAGCGGGGCGCGCCGGGCTCGGACTCAGGCGCGACGATCGGTGCGGGCTCGACCCTGATTCGGACCTGGCTCGTGGCTCGGCCGCCGAAGCGGTTGATGATCGTCACCGGACCACTGCGCGCCCGTGTCGAGACGACCGCCTCGACATGGCGAGCAGCGACGACTCGTGGCTTGACGACGACGTCGTCGGACGCGCCGCGGCGACCCTCGAAGACGACCCTCCTCGTCGCCTGCAGGTCCTTGCCGCGCACGGCCGCCTTGCCCCCAACGACAAGTGCACCGTTCACTGGGCACGGCATCGACGGCGTCGGCAGGCAGCGCACCGCGGTCACGCGCGAGGGCTCTGGGCCGGGTTGGCCGCCGGTCGACTGAGCGGCTGCGCGCTCAGCGCCCGTTAGTCCAGCCGCCATCAGAACAACGCACCAGACCGCCGCCGATCGCCGGTTCATCAAAGGAAGAAGCCTCTCTCTTCGCGCCTTCGGGGTTAGCTGCCGGGCTCGCGCCGAAAGAGCCGCGCTACGGTCGCATGCGACCGACTCGCCCCAACTACTGGTTCCCCCGTATCACCACCGGGTTGGACCGGCGGCGAATTCGGCAGGCCTACAAGACGTCGGAGACTGTACCAGGCGGATTCCACGCGACAACCTCGAGTCCCGCTCTCGCGTCGAACCGGCCGCGCCTGGCTTGACAGCGACCTCAAGTTCGGCCCAGAAGTCCGAGTATGCGTAGGAGCGAGCTACGAGCTGACCACTGCTCGCCGCCGAGCTCCCCGGCCTCGCCCAGCATGAGACCGCTCTCGTCTGCGGGGGCCGCTGCGAAACCCGACTCCTCGTTCGCGCAGGCGCTTCAGAGCGCCCCCCGCCACGGCGGGTCCGCCCGGTGCGCCGTCCTTCGGGGCCGCCGCTCTCTGGTCTCCGGCAAGCCCCCCTTTTTGCCGCTACTGCCTCGACCCCCGGCTTGATTGGACCAACCCACCGGGAGCGACGCTGGCTCCGGAAACGCGCTCGGTCGGATATGCGGATGTCCTAGCCCACGGTTGGAGGCAGCGCCCGCTCGCAAGTGCAACGCTTGTCAGGCGATGAACACAGGCGTCTCGACCTCGACGCTCCGGTAGAGCTGCTTGACGGCGGGGATCGACATGCGGATGCAGCCATGCGAGGCGTTAGTCCCAAGCGACGCCGTGTCGTCGGTGCCGTGGATCCCGGCTCCGGCGTAGATCCCCATCCAGCGTGCCTTGATTGGGTTCTCCGGCGTGGCGCCCGGAATCACCTTGCCGGCGAGGTCGCCGGCCCACTCGCGGTCGGGCACGCTCCAAGCCGGGTCGATCGCCTTGTTCTGGACGTTGTACAGCCCGGCCGGGGTCTCGAGGCCGACCTTGCCGACCGCGATCCGGTACTTCTTCACTAACCGAAGCTTCTGGAAGAAGCGGAGCTCGAAGCGCTTGCGGTCAACGGTGATGAACGTCGGGTACCTGGCCGCCAGCTCTCGGGTGCTGACTTTCGGCTCGACCGTCTTCAGACGCGCGGTGACTCGACGATCCCCGTCCGGGAGGGCGAGCTCGGTGCTCAGCCGGCGCTCGAGCCGGCGGGCGGACAGCGTCGCTCCCGCCTTGGACCGAACTCTGCGCAGCCCAGTTGCCGAGTAGCGAAGGCGCGCATCGCGGGCGGGGCGATCGAACGCCCGCTTGACGCGGCGGGCGAAGCTCCTTACCGCCCCGCGGGAGTGGGTCACGCGGGGCGAGAGATCGGCCCCGAGCGGCTCCTTGCTGAGGTCGCGGGCGAGCCGACTGAGCGGGCCTCCCTGCCGGCTCTTTGCCAGCGCATCCTGCACGCTTGCCTCGACATCTACCGTCACCCGCGCTCGGCGGGCCGGCAAGCTGAAGCGCCTACCCTCGACCTCGACGCTCATCGGTCGCTCGAGAGGCCTCGCCAGGCGTCGATCCAGCAGCACGCGCACCTCGCCCGCACGTAGACCGCCGATGTCGATTCCCCCCACCGTCACGCCCGTGGCGATCAGGTCGTCGCGCGAGGCGTCGTAGGCGGTGATCCCCCCGGCGGTCAGGAAAACGACGAGCGTCGAAAGGCTGATAATCGCGGCCCGCATGGTGCCTTCCGACATAATGTAGGCGACGGCAGGCTCCGGCGGGGCTGCGCAAGGAGCGTTGCAGAGGAGCGGGCGTTGTGCCCGAACGTCCTAGTTAACCACCACCCCGCCGCTACGAGGCGGCTGACCTCAAACGGCTTCACTACTCACCCTGGAAGAATCGAGCCCGTCAAGCGGGCGCCGCCGTTGTTCAGCGGAAGGGCGCTTGGCTCAAGGGACGCCTAGCTGGACGGTCCACACGGTTGCTTGCCGGTCACCGAAGCCACCGCGAGCCCGCCCG
>JACCXP010000427.1 GCA_013696905.1 Thermoleophilaceae bacterium | reverse complement strand
ACCCGGCGAGCGCCGAGCGACCCGAGATGCCGGCGGCCGCGATCGCGAGCGGAGCAGTCGACCACGTGCTCTCGCTCGCGGGGATCGCGAAAGCGCTCAGGCAGCGCTTCGTCCGCGCGCACGCCCGCGGAGCTTCCCCCGCGTGAGCGAGGGCGACGCGGCGGGCATCCTGCTGGTCGACGACCGGCCCGAGAACGCGCTCGCGCTCGAGGGCATCCTCGCGCCGCTCGGCCAGGACCTCGTCCGCGCTGATTCCGGCGAGCAGGCCCTCAAGCAGCTGCTGCGGCGCGACTTCGCGCTGATCCTGCTCGACGTGCAGATGCCGGGGCTCGACGGCTTCGAGACGGCTCGCCACATCAAGTTGCGCGAGCGCTCGCGCCACATCCCGATTATCTTCATGACGGCCAACGACAGGGAGGAGGAGGACGCGCTGCGCGGCTACTCGGTCGGCGCGGCGGACTACATCCGCCAGCCCTTCCACCCGGACATCCTGCGCTCGAAGGTGTCGGTCTTCCTCGAGCTCCACCGGCTGAAGCGCGAGGCGGACTCGCTCGCCCACCGCGCGATGCACGACTCGCTTACGGGGCTGCCGAACCGGGTGCTCTTCGT
Source organism: Thermoleophilaceae bacterium (assembly GCA_013696905.1). Lineage (GTDB taxonomy): Bacteria > Actinomycetota > Thermoleophilia > Solirubrobacterales > Thermoleophilaceae > JACCXP01. The sequence continues at coordinate 2,160 of JACCXP010000427.1, read as the reverse complement.
CGACCGGCTCGAGATGGCGCTCGCGGGCCTCGCGCGCCGCTCGTACCAGGTCGCGGTGCTGTTCCTCGACCTCGACGGCTTCAAGCTCGTCAACGACAGGCTCGGCCACGAGGCGGGCGACGAGCTGCTCAAGGAGATCGCGCGCAGGCTGAGCCAGGTGATGCGGCCCTCGGACACCGTCGCCCGCTTCGGCGGCGACGAGTTCACGGTGCTCGCCGAGGGCTACACGAGCGAGGCCCAGGTGGTCGCGACGGCGGAGCGGATCCGCAACGCGCTGTGCGGGCCGTTCGTGCTCGAGGCGGGCGAGGTGACGATCGGCACGAGCATCGGGATCGCGCTCGCGACCGGCGCGGGCACCGACGCCGAGCCGCTGATCCGCGAGGCCGACGCGGCGATGTACCGCGCAAAGCGCGCGGGCGGGAGCCGCCACGAGCTCTACGACGTCGCCATGCGCCGGCGCGCGGCGATGCGGCTGCGCACCGAGAGCGCGCTGCACCAGGCGATCGAGCGTGAGGAGTTCAGGGTCTTCTACCAGCCGAAGGTCGAGATCTCGACCGGTGAGATCTTCGGCGTCGAGGCGCTCGTGCGCTGGCAGCATCCTGACCGCGGGCTGCTCGGCCCGGGCGAGTTCATCGCGCTCGCCGAGGAGACGAGCCTGATCGTCCCGCTCGGCGCCTGGGTCCTGCGCGAGGCGCTGCGCCAGGGACGCGAGTGGCGCTCGCGCCACGCGGCGGCGGCGCGCCTGACGATGGCGGTCAACCTGTCGGCCCACCAGCTCGCGCGCGGCGACCTCTGCGACGTCGTCTCGGACTCGCTCGAGCAGGCCGGCGTCGACCCCGCGCTGCTCTGCCTCGAGATCACCGAGAGCGTCGCGATGGAGGAGGCGGAGGCCACGATCGCCGCCCTGCGCCGGCTCCGCGACCTCGGCGTGCGGCTCGCGATCGACGACTTCGGCTCCGGCTACTCGTCCCTCTCATACCTGCGCAGCTTCCCCGTCGACATCCTCAAGATCGACCGCTCGTTCGTCCAGGGACTGGGGCGCGACAGGCGCAACGCCTCGATCGCCGGCGCGATCGTCTCACTCGCGCATGCGCTCGACCTGACCGCGATCGCCGAGGGGGTCGAGACCGAGGCGCAGCTCGCCGAGCTGCGCGGTCTCGGCTGCGACGTCGCCCAGGGCTTCCTGTTCGCGCGCCCGGCGGCGCCCGAGGAGCTCGAGGACGTGATCGCCGCCGGTCGGCTGGGTCAGGTCTCGAGCTCTACGGGCACGAGCTCGATCTCGCGCTGATCGCCGTCGCGGACGACGGTGGCGCTCACGCGCGAGCCGATCAACTCGGCGACCATCAGGCGCTGGAGGTCCCCGACGTCCTCGAGCGGCGCGCCGTCGAGGGCGACGATCAGGTCCTCCGGGCGCAGCCCCGCAAGCGCCGCCGGCGACTCGGGCACGACCTCGACGACCTCGATGCCGGACGCACGCCCGAGCCTGGTGGACACCCGTGGCGGCAGCGGACGCGAGCCGCCCGCGATCCCGAGGTAGGAGCGCAGCACGCGGCCGTGGGTCATCAGCGCGGCGACGATCCCGCGCGTGGTCGAGTTGATCGGCACGGCGAGGCCGAGGCCGACGCCCGCGACCGCGGTGTTCACGCCGACCACCTCACCGCGCCCGTCCACGAGCGCGCCGCCGGAGTTGCCCGGGTTGAGCGCCGCGTCGGTCTGGATCACGTTCTCGACCAGGCGACCCGCAGAGCGCGAGCGCGTCGGCAGCGAGCGGCCGAGCGCAGAGACGACGCCGGCGGTCACGGAGCCCGCGTACCCGTGCGGGTTGCCGATCGCCACGACCAGCTGACCGACCTGGAGCGCCTCGGCATCGCCGAGGCGCGCCGGCGTGAGGTCCGTCGCCTCGCCGCGGATCACCGCGAGGTCTGACAAGGGGTCCGTGCCGACGACGTCGAAGCGCACCTCGCGGCCGTCGACGAACGAGGCGCGCCCGCCCGAGCGGCGGGCGCCGCTTACCACGTGGGCGGAGGTGATCATGAAGCCGTCGGCTGTGATCACGACCGCGCTGCCCCCGGCCTCGGCCACCTGGCCGCCGCGCACCCGGCGCGAGACGCGCAGGTTGGCGACCGACGCGGCGAGCTCGCGGGCGACGGCTGTGACGAC
>JACCXP010000387.1 GCA_013696905.1 Thermoleophilaceae bacterium | reverse complement strand
TTCACGGCGACGCAAGCCGGGCCGACCGCCTCGATCGCGGCCTGGCAGTGGCGCGCCACCGCGGCCGCGGTGGCGGTGGCGGTGGCGGCAGCTCGACCGCCGTCGGGCTCGAGCCCCTCGAGCGCCTCCGGCCACAGCGCGGCCGGGTCCGGGTCCAGCCCGAGCACGAGCTGGCTGGCCCGCTCTGCGACGAGCGCAGCGAGCCGTTCCGGGAACGGCTCCGCGGCAGCTCGCTTGCTAGTCAGGACTCGGCCAGGTGACGTCTAGGCGGCGTTCTTCACCGCCTTCTTCAGCGACGAGCCGGCGCTGAACCGGGGGACCCTGCTGGCCTGGATCTGGATCCGCTCACCCGTCTGCGGGTTGACACCCTGACGCGAGCCTCGGTCGGCCACCGAGAACTTCCCAAAGCCCGTGAAGTTGATGTCACCGCCGCGCTGGAGCGTCTCCTCGATCACCTTGAGCACGGCGTCGACTGCGGTCGCAGCGTCGGTCTTCGAGAGGTCGCTCTCGTCGGCCACCTGATCGACGAATTCAGCCTTGGTCATTGTCTGTGCCTCCTTCGAGGAAGTTCTGGTCGGTCGCCGAACCTAACAAGGCTGGCGGATGGCGCAAGGCTTCGGGGCGCATCGCAGAGCGGAATTGGCCCCTCGACGAACCCAAATTGCGGACTTCCACTACATCCCGCCCGACGCCCCGGCGAGCTCCCGCGCAGGCAGAGAGCGGTCAGAATGAGCGCATGTCCCTTCCGCGCCTGGCCTGGCTCGCGACGGTGGCCGGCTTCGTGATAGCCGCGCTGCTGCTGCTCGGCAACGGCTACCTCGGCTACTTCCTCGTGCTGCTCTCGGTCGCGTTCGCGGCTGCGGTCAACCTGCTGCGCTGACGCTGGTCGGCGGCGGGTCGTCGGCCCGGCCGGCGCTCTCGGGCTCGAGGTGGATCAGCACATCCGCTCCCCGCAGCCGCTCCCCGATTTGGCGTTGAAGCTCGTGCGCCAGCTCGTGGGCGCGCTCGAGCGTCGTGCCGTCCCGAAACTGCACGTGCACGTCCACGTAGCGCCGGCTGCCGGCCCGCCGGGCGCGCAGCTTGTGGTATCCGCTCACCTCGGGCACGCCATGGCCGCTGAGCGCGTCCCTGACCGCGTCGAGCTCGTCCGGCGGGAGCACCTCGTCGACGAGCGCGCGCGAGGACGTCCCGATCAAGCGCAGCCCGGCGACGACGATCACGACCGCCACGACGAGCGCCGTGACCGCGTCGAGCGCCTCGATGCCCGTGGCCTGGACGAGCACGAGCCCGACCAACACCCCAACCGAAGTCAGCGCGTCGGTGCGCAGGTGGGCGGCGTCGCCGGCCAGCGCCGGTGAGTCGGTGATGCTCGCCTGGCGATAGAGGAACCTGGAGACGGCGAAGTTGACGATCATCGAGATCGCGAGCACGGCGATGCCGAGGCCGAGCAGCCTCAGCTGTGGCTCCCCGTTCAGCCGCCGGGCGGACTCGTAGACGATCACCCCCGCGCCGGCAAGGATCAGCAGGCCCTCGATCGCCGCCGCCAGGCTCTCGAACTTGGCGTGACCGTAGGGGTGGCGCTCGTCGGCCGGCTCCTCGGCCGCACGGACCGAGAAGAAGGCGATCACCGAGGCCACCAGGTCGATGCCCGAGTGCACCGCCTCGGTGATGATCGCGATCGACCCCGTCACGAGCCCGGCCGCCAGCTTGAGCACGATCAAGGCGCTGTTCGAGACGATCGAGATCGCGGCGGCGCGCGACTTCTGGCGGCCGAGGCCGACGGCGCTCATGGTGGTGGCGCTCGCCGCTCGAGCCAGGCCAGAAAGGCGCGCGCGGCCCGCCCGCGATGGCTTATCGCGTGCTTCTCCGCCGGGGAGAGCTCGGCTATCGTCCGCTCGCCACCGATGTCGTGGGGCAAGAAGGCGGGGTCGTATCCAAAGCCCCCCTCGCCGCGCGGCGCAAGCGCCAGCGTGCCCTCGCAGCGCCCCTCGAAGCAGGCCTCGGCACCGTCGGGCGCGACGAACGCGAGCACGCAGACGTAGGCGACCGAGCGATCGCCGTGCCGCGCGACCGCTCGCAGGAGCTTGTCGAGGTTGTCGGAGTCACTCGCCTGCTCGCCCGCGAAGCGTGCCGAGCGCAGGCCCGGCGCCCCCGCGAGCGCGCTCGCCTCGATCCCGGAGTCGTCCGCGATCGCCGCGCACGAGGTTGCGTGCGCCGCGGCCTGCGCCTTGGCAAGCGCGTTCTGCTCGAACGTCGTGCCGGTCTCGGGAGGGAGCGCGACGCCGTCCGGCAGGGCGACCAGCTCGAGCGACTCGAGCACGGCTGCGAGCTCACCGAGCTTGTGCTGATTGCGAGTGGCCACCACGAGGCGCACGCGCGCCCGTCAGGTCGAGGCGGCCGGCAGCGGCGCGCTCAGCACCTCTGCCTGGGCCGCCCGCAGGCGATCGATGCCCGCAGCGGCGAGCGCCAGCAGCTCGTCGAGCGCCGCGCGCGACAGGGGCGTGCGCTCGGCCGTCGCCTGCACCTCGACGAGGCCGCCGTCGCCTGTCATCACGACGTTTGCATCGACCTCGGCGCTCGAGTCCTCGCTGTAGTCGAGATCCAGCAGCGCGCGACCGTCGACGACTCCACAGGAGACGGCGGCGATCGACTGCGTGAGCGCGAGCGTCGGCAGCTTGCCGGCGCCGACGAGCGCCTCGAGGGCGAGCTGGAGCGCGACATAGCCGCCCGTAACCGCCGCGCAGCGAGTGCCGCCGTCCGCCTCCAGCACGTCGCAGTCGACGTAGACCGTGCGCTCGCCGAGCGCCGCGAAGTCGACCACGCCGCGCAGCGAGCGCCCGATCAGACGCTGGATCTCGACGGTGCGCCCGTCGAGTCGCCCGCGTGCGGCGTCGCGCTGCTTGCGCTCGCCGGTCGACGCGGGGAGCATGCCGTACTCCGCCGTCACCCATCCCCGACCGCGGCCGGCCATCCAGCGCGGCACGTCCTCGACCACGGACGCCGTGCAGATCACTCGCGTTCCGCCGCACGAGATCAGCGCCGAGCCCGCCGCGGTGCGCACGAAGCCCGGCTCGATCGAGACGGGGCGCAGGTCGCCGGGCGCTCGCCCGTCGAGCCGCACGCCGCTCACGCCGCCGCCCGGGCAGGTGGCGCCGCTGCCACAGCGACGCGGCGGACATCGCCGAGCGGCATCTGGAGGAAGCGCACCCCGACCCGCCGGAATGCCTGCGGATCGCCGGAGCACAGGAAGCGATAGCTGCCACGCCGGTCGACCTTGCGCTCGATGCCGGCGAGCCGAAGCTCGCGCGCGACCTCGTCGGCGATCGCCTGGCCGGAGCTCACGATTGCGACCCCTCGCCCCATCGCGCGCTGGATCAAGGGCCGCACGAGCGGGTAGTGGGTGCAGCCGAGGATGACGGTGTCGACGCCCGCCGCGCGCAGGGGCGCGCAGTAGCCCTCGACGCAGTCGACGAGGCGATCGTCGACCTCGCCCCCGGCCTGGATCAGCGGTGCGAGCTCAGGGCACGCGACGGCGTGCAGACGTGCCTCGGGCGCGCTCGTGGCGAGCGCGCGCTCATACGCTCCGCTCGCGACGGTCGCCGGGGTCGCCAGCAGCCCGACCTCGCCGCTGCGCGTGACGCCTGCGGCGAGCAGCGACTCCGGCGCAACCACGCCGATCACGCGCACGCGCCCTTCGAGCGCCACGCGCAGCGAGGGCAGGGCAGCCGCGGTGGCCGAGTTGCACGCGACCACGAGCAGCTTCGCGCCACGCGCGAGCAGCAGCTCGCCAAGCTCGAGGGCAAAGGCCCGCAGCGCCACGGGCGAGCGCTCTCCGTACGGGAAGCGAGCGGTGTCGCCGAAGTAGGTGAAGTCCTCGTGTGGCAGCGAGACAAGACACTCGTGCAGGACGGTCAGTCCGCCGACGCCGGAGTCAAAGACGGCTACGGGAAGCGATGCGTGCGGATGCGCCACGCGTCCAATCGTAGGCGTGGGGCCGGGGCGCAAAGCGACGTGCGATCGCCACTCGCGCCCCGGCCCCCGCCTCAGACCCGGATGCTCAGAAGACGACCTTCGCGACCGCCTGCTTGATCTTCACGATCAGCGCATCGCCGAGCTCCTGCCCCTCGTCGGTGCGAAAGCCCTTCATCGAGGCCACCACGCCGGCCATCACAAGCGCCACGAGCAGGATCAGGGCGACGTATTCGACGGTGCCCTGGCCACGCGAGTCGAGCAGGCGAGCGCCCACGTGCTGTAGCCGGGCGTGCGCCAGGCCGATGAGTCCATGCATTGAGAACCTCCCGCGTCAGTTGAATCGGACCCGACCGATCCTGCGACGAGTCGCGTAACGCCTCAACACGCGCGCGCACCGTGCCCGGCCCGGCGCGTGACAAAGCAGCCGCGCCGCGGCACGGCGTCCGCAACCGGCGCCTGGGGCCGGTGTTCGAGCGCTGCGAGGGCGCGCCGACACGGACGGATCGGGTCCGGGCCGCGGTTATAGTGGCCTGCTGGTCGAGCCCCACCCCGCGACGCAAGCACGATGTCAGCTCTGAGACAACTGAAAGCCCGACTGCTCCAGCGGATCGAGCGCGTCTCGGCAGGTACCGTGCCGCCGGCGGGCGAGCCGCCTGACGCGCTGGCGGAGCGGCGCCCGACCGCGCGCGAGCGGGGGGCGATGCGGCGCCGCCTACGTGTCCTCGAGCGCCGCCGGCAGACGGTCCTGCTCGAGCTCGGAGCGCTCGCCTTCGAGCTGCACAGGCGCAATCGCCAGAAGCCCGAGCTCGTGCGCCGCAAGGCCGCCGCCCTGACCGCGCTCGAGTCCGAGGCCGAGGCACTGGCCGCTGCGCTCGAGACGAGCGTGCCGATGATCGAGTTGCCGGCCGCGCCGGGCGACCGCTTGTGCTCGCAATGCGAGGGCGCGCTGGCGCCCGATTGGGCCTTCTGTGCTCGCTGCGGCACTCGGGTCGCCACGCCGGCGGCCCCCGCCGGGGAGCCGGCCGCCGACAGCGCGCCGGCCGGGCTGCGCGGGAGGTAGCGCGTGCAG
>JACCXP010000243.1 GCA_013696905.1 Thermoleophilaceae bacterium | reverse complement strand
GGCCCTCGAAGTCGCCCTGCTGGAGCGGCAGCAGCTCGTCGAGCGTGGAGCGGCGCTCGTCCTCCGACTCGGCCATGATCATGGCGCGCATCTTCTGCGCGCGGTCGTCGACGCTGAACATGTGCTCGGTGCGGCAGAGGCCGATCCCCTCGGCGCCGAACTCGCGCGCCTTGCGGGCGTCCTCGGTCGTGTCAGCGTTCGCGCGCACGCCCAGGCGGCGCAGCTCGTCGCACCACCCGAGCACGGTCTCGAAGTGCTCGTTGACCTCGGGATCGACGAGCTCCACCTCGTCGACCGTGACGATGCCGGCGGTGCCGTCGATCGCGATTAGGTCGCCGGCCGCAAGCGACGTGCCGTCGGCGCTGACAGTGCCGGAGGCGACGTCGATAACGAGCTCCGAGGCGCCCGAGACGCACGGCAAGCCCATGCCGCGCGCGACGAGCGCGGCATGGCTCGCCTTGCCACCCTCCGAAGTGAGCACGCCCTTGGCCGCGTAGAAGCCCGCCACGTCGTCGGCCTCGGTGAACGGGCGCACGAGGATCACGTCGCGTCCCTCCTCGGAGGCGCTGACGGCGTCCTGCGCGCTGAAGACGATCTCGCCCCTCGCCGCGCCGGGTGAGGCGGCGACGCCCCTCGCCAGCACGGCGTAGTCGGCGTCCGGGTCGAAGGTCGGGTGGAGGAGCGCGTCGAGGCGGTCGGCGTCGATCGTCGCGATCGCCTGTTCGCGCGAGAGCAGACCCTCCTCGACCGCATCGACGGCGAAGCGCACCGCAGCCTGGGCCGGACGCTTGGCGTTGCGCGTCTGGAGCATGAAGAGCTGCCCCGACTCGACTGTGAACTCCGTGTCCTGCATGTCCTCGTAGTGGCCCTCGAGCTTCGCGAGGATGTCCATCAGAGCGGCGTGGGCCTCCGGCATCACGTCCTTCAACTCGGCGATGTCCTTCGGCGTGCGCATGCCCGAGACGACGTCCTCGCCCTGGGCGTTGACGAGGAAGTCGCCCGAGGGCTCGGGCTCGCCGGTCACCTCGTTGCGAGAGAAGGCGACGCCCGAGCCCGAGTCGTCGCCCTTGTTGCCGAACACCATCTGCTGGACGTTGACCGCGGTACCCCACTCGTCGGGGATGCGGTTCTGGCGCCGGTACTCGATCGCCCGCTGACCCAACCAGGAGTCGAACACCGCCCGGATCGCCTGGCGCAGCTGCTCCATCGGCTCCTGCGGGAAGTCCTCGTCGGTCTTGTCGCGGTAGAGCTCCTTGAAGGTGTCGGTCAGCGCCTTCAGGTCGTCGACCGACAGGTCGGTGTCGTCCTCGACGCCGGCGCTCGACTTCTGCTCCGTGATCGCCTGCTCGATCGACTCGCCGGAGACCCCGCGACAGACGTTGCCGAACATCTGCACGAAGCGGCGGTAGGAGTCCCAGGCGAAGCGCTCGTTGTCGGTCTGCTTGGCTAGGCCCTCGACCGACTGGTCGTTCATGCCGAGGTTGAGGACGGTGTCCATCATCCCGGGCATCGACTCGCGCGCCCCCGAGCGCACCGACACAAGCAGCGGATCGTCGGGGTCGCCGAGCTTCTTGCCCGCCTTGTGCTCGAGGCGCGAGAGCGCCTCGGCGACCTCCTCGTCCATGCCGTCGGGCTCCGAGCGCTCGGCGCGCATGTAGGCGACGCACGCCTCGGTCGTGATCGTGAAGCCGGCGGGGACGCGTTCCTCGCCCAGCACGCGCGTCATCTCGGCGACGTTCGCGCCCTTGCCGCCGAGCAGCTCGCGCATCTCCCTCGAGCCCTCGGAGAACTCGTATACGTACTTCGTCTCTTTGTCGGTCGCAGTGGCCAAGCGAGGTCCCGGGCGCTCTTCCCGCGGGCCTCGGAGTCTAGGCCACGGTGCCCTTCCTAAAGGTTCCTTGACGAGTTGGCCCGTGGTCCGCAGAGCCTGACCGAGGGCCAGGGCGCGACGCCGGCACGCGCTCCGGAGACCACGCCGGTCTAGCGCCCGAGCCGCAGCCGCCGGGTGTGAACCACCGGTCTCGGCTCGCCCTCGCTGATCTGCGTCTCCAGGACCGCCGCGAGCGTGCGCACTCGGCGCAGCCGCTTGCGGCCCTCCCGGGTAGGCCTCACGAGGACCGTCGTCGTGCCGGGACCGGCAAGCGTGGCGGAGCCTCGGGCGGCGACGGCGTAGCTGCTCTTGCGCCCGATCGCAAGGCGCAGGCGGCGCGCAAGCCCTCGCCCGACCAGCAGCCGCACCCTGACTGCGCAACGGCCCGAGCAGCGCACGGTGACCCTCAGACCGCTCGAGCGCAGTGCCCGCAACGCGCGTGCGCTCCCGCCCGGGAGCGAGACGAGCGGCGACGATGAAGCGGTCGCGGCAACCGCGGCGGGCGTGGGTGGCGCCGGCGGAGCCTGTGGCGGCGGCGGCGGGGGCGGCACGGACACCGAGCTCGAGGCGTTCAGGCGACCGCCGCTCGCGATCCGACCGGCCATGCCGGGCTTCGGATCGACGCGGCTGAGCAGGGCATCCCTCACGAATGCGACGGATGCGGACGGGTAGCGGCTCCAGAGGAGCGCCGCGACGCCGGCCACGTGCGGCGTCGCGAACGACGTCCCGCTCATCACCGCGTAGCGGTTGCCGGGGATCGTGCTGCCGATGGCGACTCCAGGCGCGGCCAGGTCGACGGAGGTCGGCCCGAAGTTGGAGAAGGTGGTCAGATTGTCGTTGCGGTCGCTCGCGGCTACGCAGACGAGGTTCGGCGCCGGCAAGGAGCACGGGAAGTCGCCCACGACGTCGGCGTTGTCGCCGACGCCGTCCGCGCCGCCGTTGTCCGCGGCGGCCACGAACAGCGTGTTCGGCGAGCGCGCCACCGCGTCGGCGATCGCACTCGAGGCAAACGGCGCGCCCAGGCTCACGTTCGCGACACGGGCGCCCTCCGCGCCCGCGTAGGCGAGGCCAGCGGCCACCTGAGCGGCGGTTGCGCCGCCGCTCGCGTTGGTGGCCCGGACGGGCATCAACGAGACCTGCCAATTGAGCCCCGCGACGCCGGCGCCGTCGTTCCCGCGTGCTCCGATCGTGCCCGCGATGTGCGTGCCGTGCCCGTTCGGGTCAGTCGGATTGGGGCTGTTGCCGACGAAGTCCCAGCCGCGCGCGTCGTCGACGTAGCCGTTGCCGTCGTCGTCGGCGCCGTTGCCCGCGGTCTCGCCCGGATTCGCCCAGACGTTCGGCGCCAGGTCGGGATGGACCTGGTCGAGGCCGGTGTCGACCACCGCGACGACTGTGCCGGCCGCACCGGTCGTCACGTCCCACGCCTCGGGCGCGTCGACGTCGGCGTCGGGCGTGCCGCTCGTGCCGGCGACCGCCTGTCCGGTGCTGTTCAGGCCCCACAACTGGTCGAAGCCGGGGTCGTTCGGGATCGCGGAAGTGCGGTAGATGTAGTTCGGCTCGGCGTAGGCGACGCCTTGCTCGCGCTCGAGCGCAGCGGCCGCCGCGGCGACCGGCTTGCCGTCGGTCTGGACGAGCTGGACGCCCGGAAGCGGGAGGTTGCGCTCGAAGAGGAGCCCCTGGTCGCGGCGAAGCTCCCCGCGCTCGGTCCCGTTCACGCCGCGCTCGAAGCGCACCAGCAGCTCGCCGGGCACGAAGGTACTCTCGCCCGCGCTCCCCGGTGGAGGCTGCGATGCCGTCACCGCCTGGGCGGGCGGCACAAGCGCCAGCGCCGCAACGGTCGCAAGGAGGATCAGGCGCACAGCAGGCATACCGGCGTCGCAAGGATGGCAGGGATCAGCGTCAGGTCAGCCGAGGCGGGGGAGCCTGACGTGCGCGTGGTACTCGAGCGTCTCTGCGATCGCGCGGTCGGTCTGTCGCAGCGCGGGCTCGGATGCGAGCGGGGCCTCGGCGAGCGGCTGCCCGAGCGCCGAGACCATGAAGCCGTGCGCCTCCTGGTCGAGCGCAAAAGCGCCGGCCTCGCACCCCGGGCAGACGACTCCGCCGGCGGCGGCCGAGAAGGCGCCCAGGTGCTCGCGGTCGCCACACGCCGAGCAGGCGGCAAGCTCCGGCACGAAGCCCGCCGCCAGCAGCAGCTTCATGCGGAAGGCGAGCCCCTGCGCGCGCGTCGCAGCCTCCGGGCGGGCGTCGAGCAGGGCGAGCTGGCGGCAGAGCAGGTTGTAGGCGGGGCGGTTGGGCTCGGCCGAGTCGAAGACCCTGAGCACCGCCTCGCAGGCCTGCGTGGCGCGCCCGAGCGAGGCACGGCGCTCGCGCAGCGCGGGGTGGGCATGCACGGTCTCGGCCGAGGTGACCGTGCACAGGTCCCCCCTGCCCTCGTGCAGCACGAGCGCGACCCGAAACAACGGCTCGAGCCGCCCGCCGAAGCGCGAGCGGACCCGCCGCACCCCCTTGGCCACGGCGCCCACGCGACCGCGCTGCTCGGTGTAGAGATGGAGCACGCGATCGGCCTCGCCGAAGCGGATCGAGCGCAGCACGACACCCTCCGTCTTGAAGGATCCAGCCATTTCCTACACTTTGACGACGATGGCGGATACGAACCCCGTGACGCTCTACACGACCGAGCCGTGCGGCTTCTGCACGGCGGCGAAGTCGCTCCTGCGCGAGCGGGGGATCGACTACGAGGAGATCAACCTCGCCAGGGACGCCGCCGCCCGCGACAGCCTGATGGAGCGCACCGGTCAGATGACCTTCCCGCAGGTGCTGATCGGGGAGCGCCCGATCGGCGGCTTCCGCGAGCTGCTGGCCCTCGACCGCGACGGCTCGCTCGAGAAGCTGCTCTCCGCGCAGGCCTGAGCTAGGAGCGCACGCGCGTGCCGGAGGTGCTGACCGCGGCCAGCACGAGCAGGCGCAGCTGCGCAATCGCGGGCCCGAGCTCGAGCGTGCCCTCGTCGGCGAACAGCTCGACGAGGTAGGTGCCGGCCTCGTCGCCTGCCGCGGCGGCGAGCACGCCGGCGTATCCCCACTCCTCGAGGAAGGCGACCTCGGCCTCCTCAGCCGAGGGATCGTCCACCGACACCGCCCTCGCGCCGCCGCCGACGACGAGCCTCGCGATCAGCGGGAAGTCGCCGACGCCGTAGGAGTCCTCGCCGATCCTCCCATCGACCAGGCCGTCGTCGGCTCCTTCGGGCGCGCGGCGGTAGCCGGCGCGCAGCAGCGACACCGACGACCGCCCTGCGGGAACGAACGAGATGCCCCACTCCGCCGCGTCGAGGGTCTGGGCGAGGCCCTCGGCCACGGCCACGAGGCGCTCTGTCACCGGCGCCTCGGCGAGCACCTCGTCGAGCAGCGCAGTCGTCACGCCGAGCTGGCGCTGGAGCTCCGAGGCGTGGCGGTCGCGCAGCGTGCGCCGACCGAGCGCCGTCCGCTCGCCGAGCTCTGCCTCGGCGCCCTCCTCGGCCACGAAGACGGTGCCGCGACCCGCGCGCTTGGCGGCGTACTGGGCGGCGT
>JACCXP010000367.1 GCA_013696905.1 Thermoleophilaceae bacterium | reverse complement strand
CCCCGGGCACGACGCTTCCGAGCCGCGCCCACCAGTGCACGAGACCCATCGCGTAGGCGCTTCGCGGGCGCAGGCGCCCGGCATAGTGATGCGAGAGGAACTCGGCCTTGTAGGTCGCCATGTCGGTCGAGACGGGGCACTCGCCCTTGCACCCCTTGCAGGCCAGGCAGAGGTCGAGCGCGCCGTGCACCGCCTCCGCGGCGAAGCCACCCTCGAGCGGATCGCCGCGCAGCATCTCGAACAGCAGCCGGCCGCGCCCGCGCGTCGAGTGCTGCTCGTCGCGTGTGACCATGTAGCTCGGGCACATCGTGCCGGTGTGGGTCTTGCGGCACGCCCCGAGGCCGACGCAGCGCAGCCCTGCGCGCGCGAAGCCCCCTTCCTCGCGAAAGGAGAAGTGGGTCGCGGGCTCGGGTGGGTCGTAGGCGGCGCCGAGGCGCAGGTGCTCGTCGACGCGGAAGGGGTCGACGACCTTGCCGGGGTTCATCTTGCCGCCCGGATCCCAGATCGCCTTGAACTCGCGGAACGCCGCGACGAGCTCCGGACCGAACATCTTCGGCAGCAGCTCCGCCCGCCCCTGGCCGTCGCCGTGCTCGCCCGACAGCGAGCCGCCGTGGCGCACGACCAGGTCGGCGGCGTCCTCGACGAACGAGCGGAAGCTCGCGATCCCCTCAGGCGAAGTGAGCCCGAAAGAGATCAGCGTGTGCACGCAACCGTGGCCGAAGTGGCCGTAGAGGGAGGAGCGGTAGCCGTAGAGGTCGGTCAGCGCCCGGAACTCGCGCAGGTAGTCGCCGAGCCGCTCGGGCGCGACCGCGGCGTCGTCCCAGCCCTCCCAGGCGTCGTCCTTGCCCGGGATGAAGATCGTCGCCCCGAAGCCCGACTCGCGCACGTGCCAGATCCGGCGCTGCTGGGCGATGTCCTCGAACACCGCGACCTGAGGCGCCGCCGCGCCGCGCCCAAGCGCCTCGGCGGCGCTGCGGGCGCGCTCGACCGACTCGGCCTGGGTGTCGGCGCCGAACTCGGCCATCAGCCAGCCGCGGCCGTCAGGCAAGAGGCGCACGTCGGCCTCGTGGAGGCCGGTGCGAAGGACGTTGTCGACGAGCTGGTCGTCGAGCCCCTCCAGCCCGATCGGTCCCTGCGCCATCACCTCCGGGACGTGGTCGGCGGCGGCGAACACGTCCGGGTAGCCGAGCACGAGCAGGGTCCGCCACGGCGGGCTGTGCACGAGCCTGAGCGTCGCCTCGAGCACGGTCACGCACGTGCCCTCGCTGCCCACGAGCGCGCGCGCGACGTTGAAGCCGCGCTCGGGCAGCAGCTCGTCGAGGTTGTAGCCCGACACACGGCGCGGGATGTCTGGGAAGCGCTCGCGCACGAGCGGCGCATAGCGGTCGCGCAGCGCGCGCAGGCGCCCGTAGATCTCCCCCCGGCGCCCGCCTGCGGCGACGATCGCCGCGAGCTCCTCCTCCGAGGTCGCGCCCACCCGCAGGCGCAGCCCGTCGTAGGTGAGCACGTCGAGCTCCTCGACGTTGTCGGAGGTGCGCCCCGAGATGATCGAGTGCACGCCACAGGAGTTGTTGCCGATCATGCCGCCGAGCGTGCACCACTGGTGGGTCGCCGGGTCCGGGGCGAAGGTCAGCCCGTGCTCCTCGGCCGCCGAGCGCAGGTCGTCGAGCACGATCCCCGGTTGCACGCGCGCGTGACGGCGCGCCGGGTCGAGCTCGAGGAGCCCGCGCACATGCTTCGAGAGGTCGATCACGACCGCCTCGTTGCAGCACTGCCCCGACAGGCTCGTGCCGCCGCCGCGCGCCAGCATGGGCACACCGTGGCGAGCGCAGGCGGCGACCGTGGCGACGACGTCGTCCTCGTCGAGCGGCACCACGACGCCGATCGGAGTCTGGCGATAGTTCGACGCGTCGGTCGCGTAGAGGGCGCGGCTGCCCGCGTCGAAGCGCACCTCGCCGGCGAGCGCCCGCCTCAGGTCGGCCTCGAGCGCCGAGGGCACTCTGAGCTCAGGCCGTCGGCGGCGGGCTTGCGATGTTGGTCTTCCCGAGCGCCTGGATCGCGCTTGGGACCATCGTCAGCTCGGAGACCGTGGCGCGCACCGGAAGCGTGGCCGCGAACAGGCATGCAGCGGCGAGGTCCTCCGGCTTGAGCGAGGCCTCGCGCACCTCCGGCGGCGGCGGAGAGGGGCGGTTGTCGAGAATCGGCGTGTCGACGATGCCCGGGTTGACGACGCAGCAGCGCACGCCGTTCTGGTGCTCCTCGAAGCCGACGGCACGCGTGAAGGCGATCATCCCCGCCTTCGATGCCTGGTAGGCAGGCCCGCTGACGTCAGGCCAGGAGCCCGACACGCTCGCGATCGTGATCACGTCGCCGCGCGAGGCGCGCAACGCAGGCAGCGCAGCGCGCACGATGTAGAAGGCACCGCTGAGATTGATCGCGATCAGCTGATCCCAGGCGTCCGGCGTGAGCTGCTCGAAGCTCCGCTGCGGGAGGTTGACCCCCGCGGCGCAGACGATCACGTCGATCGATCCCTGACCGGCTACCTCGGCCACGAGCGCGTCGACCGCCTCGCGGTCGGAGACGTCGACGGCGTGGGGCGCGAACGCGCCCGAGGACAGCAGCTCCTCGCCGATGCCCTCCTCCATCACCTCCCGGCGGCGTGCGAGGCCGTGCACGCGCGCGCCCGACCGCGCGAACAGGCGCGAGGTCGCCAGTCCGATGCCGCTGCTCGCACCGGTGACTATGGCTGTGCGGCCGGAGAGCGGCATCGGCGCGAGACCCTAACCGGAGCGGACGCCTACCGCACGGGAGCGCGCTTGCCGAGTGCGGCGACCAACGCCTCGGTGACCTCGGCCGTGCCGGCGGTGCCGCCGAGGTCGGGCGTGCGCACGCCGCCGGCGATCACGTCCTCGATCGCTCCCAAGATCCCGGCGGCGGCCTCGGGGTGGCCGAGGTGATCGAGCATCATCGAGCCCGACCACACCTGGCCGATCGGGTTGGCGATGCCCTGCCCGGCGATGTCAGGCGCCGATCCGTGGACCGGCTCGAACATCGACGGGTGCTCGCGCTCGGGGTTGAGGTTCGCCGACGGCGCGATCCCGATCGAGCCCGTGATCGCGGCGCCGAGGTCTGAGAGGATGTCGCCGAACAGGTTCGAGCCGACGACCACGTCGAGGCGCTCCGGGTGCAGCACGAACAGGGCGGCGAGCGCGTCGATGTGGAACTGGCTCGTCTCGACGTGCCGGTAGCCGGCGCGCAGCTCGTCGAGCATCTGGTCCCAGAACGGCATCGTGTGGATGATCCCGTTCGACTTGGTCGCCGAGGCGAGGCCGCAGCGCCGGGTGCCGGCGAGCTCGAATGCGTAGCGCATCACCCGCTCGACGCCGCGGCGGGTGAAGACCGACTCCTGCACGGCGAACTCGTCGGGCGTGTCGCGGTAGAGCCGCCCGCCGACCTCCGAGTACTCGCCCTCGTTGTTCTCGCGCACGACCACGAGGTCGATCTGGCCAGGCGGGAAGCCTCGTAGCGGTCCCTCGAGGCCCTCGAGCAGGCGGATCGGTCGCAGGTTCACATACTGGCGAAACCGGCGCCGGATCGGGATCAGCAGCCCCCACAGAGTCACGTGGTCGGGCACGCCGGGCCAGCCGACGGCGCCGAGGAAGATCGCGTCGTGTGAGGCGAGCAGGTCGAGGCCGTCTGGGGGCATCATCGCGCCGTTGCGCTGGTAGTGCTCCGATCCCCAGTCGAGCTCGGTCCACTCGAGCTCGACCGCCCACAGCTCACCGGCGCGGTCGAGCACGCGCCGAGCGGCCTCGACGACCTCGACGCCGATCCCATCGGCGGGGATCGAGGCGATGCGGTGCCTCACGTGCCCCGCTCGCCGTCGAAGAGCCTGATCACGCCCGAGTCGTCCTCGCCGCCGAGGCCGGCTTGGGCGCCCTCCTCGTAGAGCCTCCGCGCGGTCTCGGCGAGCGGCGTGCGCGCGCCGGCGAGGCCGCCGGCGTCGACGACCAGACCCATGTCCTTGACGAAGATGTCGAGCGCGCTGCGCGGCGGCAGCCACTCCTCGTCGAGCATTCGCTGTCCGCGATCCTCGAGCATGAAAGAGCCGGCGGCGCCGTGGCGTACGGCCTCCCAGGCCGCGCGCGGGTCGATCCCGAGCCTGTCCGCGTAGGCGAGCGCCTCCGCGGCGGCGGCGATGTGGACGCCGCAGAGCAGCTGGTTCACGAGCTTCACGGCCTGCCCGTCGCCTGCCGACTCGCCGCAGTGCACGACCGTCTGGCCCATCGCGCCGAGCGCCGGGGCGCAGCGGTCGAACAGCGCCCGCGGCCCGCCCGCGAGGATCAGCAGCTCACCGGCCTCGGCGCGGCGCACGCCGCCGCTGACGGGGGCGTCGAGCAGCTCGAGCCCGCGCTCGCGCAGGAGGTCGTCGAGCTCCGAGACCGCCGCCGAGCCGACCGTGCTCATCAGCACCACGGCCGAGCCGTCGGCCAGGGTCTCAGCGGCGCCATCGGTTCCGAACAGCGCCTCCTTGGCCTGATCGCCGTTGACGACCATCAGCACCAGCGCCTCGGCGCCCTCGGCCACCTCGCGCGGGCTGCCTGCGCCGCGCCCGCCGGTGACCTCGGCGATCTCCGCCACGCGCTCGCTCGCGATGTCGTAAACGGCCAGCTCGAGGCCGGCCGTCGCAAGCGCGGCCGCCATCGGCGCGCCCATCGCGCCGAGCCCGATGAACGCTACGCGCTGCGTCGCAGCTCCTCGGGCGCCCAGCCGAAGGCGGCGAGCTTCGAGTCGACGACGCGCGCGACGGCGGCGACGGTCGCCTCGCCGAGCGCCTTGAGGTCGAGGCCCTCCTCGGTGGCATCGACGTTCGCGCGCAGCGCGCCGAAATACGCCGCGCGCAGCTCGGTGTTGACGTTGACCTTGGCGACGCCGAGTGCGACCGCGCGCCGCAGCGCCGGCTCTGGCAGGCCTGAGGCGCCGTGCAGCGAGAGCGGCGGCGTGCCGGTGATCGCCTCGAGGCGATCGAAGTCGAGCCGTGGCGTGCCGGAATAGTGGCCGTGCACGTTGCCGATCGCGACGGCCAGGCAGTCGACGCCGGTGCGCTCGGCGAACTCGCGCGCCTGCGCGGGGTCTGTCAGCTCGCCGCTCGCCACCGGCCCGGCGCGGTCCTCGTGGCCCTCGACCCGCCCGAGCTCCGCCTCGACGGCGACGCCCCGCGGCCGCAGCGATCCGGCGACCGTGCGCGTGAACTCGACGTTCTGCTCGTAGTCGAGCTTCGAGCCGTCAGCCATCACGGCGTCGAGGCCGGCATCGGCGGCGCGCTCGATCTGGTCGCGGTCGGAGACGTGGTCGAGCTGCACGAGCAGGTCGACCGAGGCCTCTGTGGCCATCGCGACGAACGCCCGCGCGAGGCGCCGACCCCCGGGCGCGGCAAAGGAGGACGGGCTGATCAGGACGATCGCAGGCGCCCCCTGCGCCTCGGCCGATCCCGCCACCGCCTCGAAGCCCTCGAGGTCATAGCACGTGAACGCGCCGACGGCGCGACCGAGGCCACGAGCCCGCTCGAGCACGGCGGCGAACCGGGTCGCCGCCATCAACCGTCCCCGCGCAGGATCTCGATCACCTGCGCGAGCGTGCCCTCGTCGCCGACGTTTCCCGGGAACACCACGTAAGGCATGCCCGCGTGGTCTGAGCCCTCGGGCAGCCGCCAGACGGGGATGATCCCCGGCAGCATCTGGCCCGCGATCTCCGCGCGGCGGACGCCGAGCCCGCGCGTGCCGACGTCGCTCGAGGTGATCCCGCCCTTGGCGACCACGAAGCCGAGCGGGTGCTCGGCGGCCACGCGGCGCACGACCTCGACGAGCGCGGCGGAGACCGAGCGCCCGACGTCGAGGGCGCTGCGCCCGGCGTCCGCCGGGGCGAGCTCGCGACTCGTGTAGACAAGCACCTCCTCGCCGCCGAGCGCTCGACCGGCCTCCTCGACGACGGAATCGAGCTCGCCGGCGCGCCCGTCGTCGTCGAGCAGCCGCGGGACCGACAGCTCGATCGCGTGCACCCGCTCAAGCGCGCGCGCGGCCTCGAGCTGCCTCGTCGTCATGTCGACGTGCGAGCCGACCACGACGAGCCCGTGGCCCTGTCGCGGCCGCGTCGCGTAGAGCACCTCAGGCGTCAGCGGCGGCGACTCGGAGATGCCGCCGCGAACGCGCACGAAGGAGGGGCCCGTGCGGTAGATGAACCGCTTGCCGGCGGCCTCGGCTGCCAGCAGCCCGAGCACGAAGCACTCGAGGTCCGAGTACTCGGTGGCGTTGACCACCAGCGGGCGAGCGCCCGTCATCTCCGAGAGCAGCGCAGCGACGCGGTCGGGGCCGCCCTCGCGCAGGTCCGCGAGCGTTATCGAGGCCACCTCGGAGGCCGGCACGGCGCCCTTGGTCTTCTCCTCGACCCACAACGCCAGGTTCGAGTGTGCGTAGCCGAACGAGCGGTCGCGCGCGAACTCGGTCTGGGCGCTGGGCACTAGCTGCTCGCCCTGGCGCACCCACTGCACGTCGCCCGCGGTCAGCCGTCCCGGCTCGATGAAGCACGGGCACAGCACGACGCCGTCGACCTCGACGCCGAGGCCGGCGCGCAGGACGTCCGTCTCGAGCGGGAAGTAGCCGCGCATCGTCGAGTCGCTGCGGCTCGTGACCGCGACGGGCTTGCCGATGTCCGCGAGGCGCTCGGCGATGTCGCGGTTGAGCTGCGCTGCCTCGTCGGGACCGAGGCTGCGCGAGTTGGTGAGCACGAAGAACGTGCCGGACGGCTGGTCGAGCGCCCACTCGAGGTCCTCACGCCCCCAGGTCGTGAGCAACGGCACGCCGTGCACCGTCTGCGAGCCGGTCGGGTCGTCGTCGACCACCGCGACGTGGCGCCCGCTCTCGGCGACGAGCGCCTGGATGCGCTCGAGCGCCCCGTCGATCCGGTGTGGCGGCGGCTGCGCGGCCAGGTACTCGCGGGCGTCCACAGGCTCACTCGGATCCACCCTCTCTTTCACCGGCATCGTCCACTTGTACCCGAGCGGGGCGGGCAAGGGCAAGTCAGGGGCTCAGCGATCCGGGCGGTCGGGGTAGACATCGTCGATCGTGGTGAGCGGCCGGTAGGGAGCACCGGCTGCTGTCTCGATCGCCTGGGCGCCGCCGGCCAGGCGATCGAGCACGCTGACGACGCCGACCACCTCGAGTCCCTCATCACGCACCCGCTCGATCGCCGCCACCGTCGAGCCGCCGGTGGTGACGACGTCCTCGACTATCAGGCAGCGCTCTCCCGGCCCGAGCGGCGGCCCCTCGACCCACCGCTCGAGCCCGTGTGCCTTGCGGTCCTTGCGCACGAAGAAGGCCTTGACGTCGGCGCCGGCCGCAAGCGCCGCGCATGCGACGGGGTCGGCCCCCATCGTCATGCCGCCCACCGCGGTCGCCCCGAGCTCGCGGGCCGCCTCGGCCACCAGCTCCCCGAGCGCGCGGAAGCCGGCCGGGCGCAGGATCGCGCGCTTCGCGTCGACGTAGTACTGCGCCACCTGCCCGCTCGTCAGCGTGACCTGCCCGATCACGAGCGCGTGCTCGCGCAGCTCGGCGACCAGGCGCTCGCGGGCGCTGCCCTCGGACGGCACCTAGCGGTAGACGGAGATCCGGTCGCCGAGCTCGATCCAGCGGTAGATCGAGAGGGCGTTCGGGATCGGCACGCGCAGGCAGCCGTGGCTCGCCGGATAGTTGGGCACCGACTTGTACCCGTGGATCGCGTAGCCGCGGATGAAGTAGCTCGAGTGCACCATCTCCTTGGCGTTCGTGCCCGGCTGCTTGCGGTAGAACGAGTAGCTGCCGAACACGGTCGGCGTGACGATCGTGCCGGACGAGGAGTGATAGATGCGCTCGGCGCGGCCGCGGCGGGCCAGCACGAGCACCTGGCGCGACCAGTCGAACTCGACGTGCTTGCCGGCCTTCGGGTAGCGCAGCGGGAAGCCACCGCTGCCACGGAAGAGCTTGCCGAGCACCGCGCGACTGGCGGCCGGCCGGCGCGCCATGCCGTTTACCTTGCGAAACGCGATCAGAGCGCGGCCGGTGCCGGCGTCGAACCGGCCGCTGCGCGGGGTCACATATCCGAGTCGGGCGAGACCGCGCTGCATCAGGCGCACCTCGCGGCCCGACGAGCCGCGGCGCACGCGCGGCACGATCGAGCGCACCGCGAGCGGTCGCGCGGTGATCGCGCCCCGGTCCTCGGTCGCCGCGCCGCGTGCCCGCACGACGTAGCGCCCGCTGCGGCGGGCGGTGAACGCCACCAGGAAGCGCCCGTCGCGACCGACCTTGCGCACGCCCGCGCGCAGCTTGCTTGGGCGCCCGCGGCGCGAGACCGTGACCGCGACCGCCTGACCGGCGACGTAGGGGCGCAGCGTGCCGGCGACCAACACGCGCTGGCCCTTGATCGCATAGTGGCGCCCGCCATCACGCAGGCCGCTCCTCGGCCAGAGCGACATCGGCTCCGCCTTTGCGGCGGCAGCGACGCCCGCGGCCTCGGCGCGTGCCGGCGCCGCGGCGAACAGCGACAGCGCGCAGGCGATGATAAGCACGGGCCGCCTCATGGGCCGGGAATCTAACCGAGCGCGAGCCACCGGATCCCCTTATCGGCAGATCCGGTGACGAGTCAAAGCGCCGCGCGCCCGCGCGCGAGCGCCGGCACGATCACTGCCGCCGCCAGCATCGCGAGGCCCAGCACCACTCCGACCACGGGGCCGCCCTCGAGCGACCTCGTGTAGCCGACGCCTGCGTAGGCGACGGCGTTGTTGAGCGCGTGCAGGGCGATGCACGGGTAGAGCGAGCCGGTGCGCTCGTAGAGGAAGCAGAAGAGCAGTCCGAGCACGCCGAGCAGCGGCAGCAGCGACAGCGTCTGCGCGCTCGTGAAGTGGACGAGCGCGAACACGAGCGAGGACGCGATCGCAGCGCCCGGCGCGCCGAGCTGCCCGCGCAGCGATCCGTAGAAGAAGCCGCGGAAGAAGAGCTCCTCCGCAACGGGAGCGAACACGATCACGAGGACGCCTCCGGCGACGAGCCAGGCAAGCCCGCGATCGGCCCCCAGCGCCTCGACGATTCGCTGCTCCCCCGAGGGGTCGAAGACGACGTCGTAGAGCCGCGCGACGAGCAGGAACGCGATGTAGCCGAGCACGGCTCGCCCGGCGAACGAGAGCGCTCGCTCGAGCGCCGTGCCGCCGAGCCCGAAGTGCCACGCCCGCGGTCGGATCGTGCGCGCGGCGAAGAGGAGCGCGGTGCCGACGAGGATCACGTCCTGGACGAGCGCCTGGAAGATCACGAGCGCCGGTCCCGGCAGCACGGAGCGCAGCCCCAGGCGCTCGAAGACGAGCACGAACGAGAGCGTCAGGAAGGTCGCGCACAGGAAGCCGACCGGGGCGTACCACGCCGGCCAGGACGGGCGCTCCGGGCCGCCGGAGGGCTCAGGAGGCGGCGCGGGGTCGGCGTAGGGAAACCCCATCGCGACTCAGACTAGGGAGCGCAGCTCGCGCAGATCGCCGATCGTGGGCACGGCCGGCGCGCCTTGGGGCGGCCCCTGCAGCGCGCGCACCGCCGCGCCGAGCGGATCGTCCCTGACCATCAATACGGTGCGCAGCCCGGCCGCGCGCGCCCCCTCGACGTCGCCCGCGATCGAGTCGCCGACGTGCAGCGCCCGGCTCGCCGGCACTCCGGCTCGCTCGAGTGCGGCCGCGAACAGCTCGGGGGCCGGCTTCGGCGCCCCGACCTCGGCCGAGGACACGACCGCGTCGACGAGCGGGCCGAGCCCCGCCCGCTCGAGCACCTCTGCAAGCGATGCGTCCCAGTTGCTGGCGACGACCAGGCGCAGACCGCGCCGGCGCAGGGCGCGCAGGGCCGGGGCCGCGTCCGCGAAGGCCGAGAAGCGAAGCGCGGCGAGCATCGCGTCCTTCGCGGTCGGCAGCTCGACCGCGGGCGCGTCGAGCGCGTCGACGATCACCTGAGCACAACGATCGCGCAGGTCGTCCAGCGATGCGGCGTCGCGACCGTCGAGGTGGTGGGCGAGGTAGTAGCCGATCTCGGCGCGAAAGGCCGCCGTGGCCGACTCCTCTGTGACCTCCACGCCGCGCGCCGCCAGCTCCGCGCGCAGGTGCGGCCCAGGGGGCTCGATCGTTACGAGCGTGCCGAAGGCATCGAGCAGGACGGCCTCGACCCGCTCTGTAGCCTCGCGCGACATGGACCCGGATCTTGGCACCGCCGACTCGTTCCTACAGACGTATCGCAACGAGCTCAACGCGATCGGCACGCTCGTGATCGCGTTCGTGCTGGCGCGCCTGGTCGACCGCTCGCTGGCGCGGCGCGGTGGCAGGCTGACCGCCGCCGTCGCCGGCGAGCTGACCCCTCAGGCCGACACCCGCCTGCGACTCGTGCGGCGGCTGATCTCGGCGACGATCATCGTGATCGGGGTCGCGCTCGCGCTGTCGGCGTATGACCCGGTGCGGCGCACGGCGGCCGCCGTGCTCGCATCCTCCGCCGTGCTCGGCCTGGTCGTCGGCTTCGCGGCGCGCCAGACGCTCGCCAACGCGGTCGCGGGGATCCTGCTGGCGGTCACGCAGCCGATCCGGATCGGCGACCTCGTGACCTTCGAGGACCACACCGGCACCGTCGAGGACGTGCGGCTCACCTACACCTACATCCGCGGCGGCGACGGGCGGCGCATCATCGTGCCGAACGAGCGCCTCGCCTTGACGGTGATCCAGAACCACACGATCGTCGATCCGCGCGTCAACGTCGAGGTTTCGCTGTGGCTGCCGCGCGAGGCCGACGTCAAGCGGGCGCTCGACGTGATCGCCGAGCAGGAAGAGGTCGAGACCGTGCTTGTGGCCGACGTCGAGCGCGACGGCATCCGGATCGTGGCGCGAGCGTCGGCCCACTCGGCGGCCGACAGCGAGGCGATGGCGGCAAGGGTTCGGCTCGCGAGCCTCGAAAGACTCCGCAACGAGGGGCTATCCTCGCCCGTGGAGAGCTAGCTCCGGGGCACCGATCTCCGGTGCCCGACCTCCGGGGGGTGGGGAGCGCGCAGCTCCGCCTCCGATGAGCTATCGCAAGCGACATGCACGACGACGACGGGCGCGCCGGTCGCCCCGCTCGTGGGCGCTCGTCGCCGTGCTCGCGCTGGCGGCGTTCGCCGCGACCGGTGGCCTGTCGGTCGTGGGCTACGTCGTCCTGACCGCCACCGCGGCCCCCTCGATCGAGGAGCTGAAGCCACTCAACAAGGGCACGAGCTCGGCCATCTTCGCCGCCGACGGCTCCCGGCTCGGCTACGTGCAGTCCGACGAGATCCGCGAGCCGATCGCCCGCCGGGAGATGCCGAAGCACCTGCGCGACGCCACCGTCGCGATCGAGGACGAGCGCTTCTTCTCGCACGAGGGCGTCGACTACGAGGCGATCGTGCGCGCCGGGGTCAAGAACGTGCGCTCGGGCCGGACGGTCGAGGGCGGCTCGACGATCACCCAGCAGCTCGTGCGCTCCCTCTACATCAGGGACGCCGAGCGCAACTTCGAGCGCAAGATCCGCGAGGCCAAGCTCGCCTCGGAGCTGGAGCGAGACCGCTCGAAGCAGTGGATCCTCAAGGAGTACCTCAACTCGGTGCCCTACGGCACGATCCAGGGGCGCACCGCGGTCGGCGTCGAGGCGGCTGCCTTCTCGCTGTTCGCCAAGCGCGCGCGCGACCTCACGCTCGAGGAGTCGGCGCTGATCGCCGGCCTTCCCCAGGCGCCGTCGCAGTACAACCCCTTCCGCAACCTGCCGGCCGCGCTCGACCGTCGCAACGAGGTGCTCGCGGCGATGGCCGACAATGGCTACATCACCCGAGAGCGCGCCGAGCGCGGCGCGCTCGTCAAGCCGAAGCTGCGCCGCGGCTCGCGCTACACGAAGCGTCGCGAGCCCTACTTCTTCGACTACGTGCAGGATCAGCTGATCGAGGAGTACGGCGCCGCGGTCTTCCGTCGCGGCGGGCTCAAGGTCAAGACGACGATCGACCCGAAGCTCCAGGAGGCCGGGCGCAAGGCGATCGAGGGACAGCTCGGCCTGCCCGACGACCCAAGCTCGGCCGTCGTCGCCGTCGAGCCGAAGACCGGCTACATCCGCGCGATGGCCTCGAGCGGCACCTACGACGACCGCACCTTCAACCTCGCCGCGCAGGGCCACCGCCAGCCGGGATCCGCGTTCAAGACGATGGTTCTCACGACCGCGATCCTGCGCGGCGTCGACCCGCGCGCCACCACCTACACGTCGAAGCCGCTGGTGCTCGACATCCCGGGCTTCGAGCGCTTCAAGGTCAAGACCTACGACGACAGCTACGGCGGCCAGATGGACCTCGTGCGCGCCACGCTCAAGTCCGACAACTCGGTCTACGCGCAGCTCGACGCCGACCTCGGGCCGAAGAAGGTGGCGGAGACCGCCAAGCTGATGGGCATCGAGACGAAGCTCGACGGCTTCCCGGCCGAGGGTCTCGGCGGCCTGCGGCTCGGCGTCTCCCCGCTAGAGATGGCGAACGCCTACGCGACGCTCGCGGCCGGCGGCCTGCGGGCGCGCCCGAAGGCGATCATCAGCGTCGGCTTCCCGGACGGCAAGACGGACGTCGTCGGCAAGCCGCAGCGAAAGCGCGTGTTCTCGGACGGCGTCGCCTACGAGGTGACGAAGGTGCTCGAGCAGAACGTGCAGGCTGGGACCGGGACCAAGGCCCAGATCGGCTGCCCGGCCGCGGGCAAGACCGGTACGACCGACGAGTTCAACGACGCCTGGTTCGTCGGCTACACGCCGGCGCTCGCGGCCTCCGTATGGGTCGGCTACCCGAACGCGCAACGCTCGATGGAGAGCGTGCATGGGATCCGCGTCGCCGGCGGGACGTTCCCGGCCCAGATCTGGCGCGACTTCATGACGGTCGCGAAGCGCAAGAACTGCTCGGCATTCGCGCTTCCGTCTCAGCCGGTCGCCTTCGTTCCGTTCACCCCTACGGTCTCGAAGCGGGCGGACAGGAGTCGAGACGACGGGCAGTCCAACCCCTACGGCGCCCCCACCGGCACGCCCTCGGCTCCTGGGCCGGCCCCTGCGCCTGCCGCAACGCCGGCCGCCGAGGAAGCGGAGCCGGACAGGCCCGCACGAGAGAAGAAGCGGGCGACCGCGCCCGACGCGGCTCCGCAGGGC
>JACCXP010000360.1 GCA_013696905.1 Thermoleophilaceae bacterium | reverse complement strand
GAAATGGCGCCGCGCGCTCGCGTAAGTGGGTCCTGGCGCGCCGGAGCGGCGCACCGCTAGCGGCGAGCGGTGTGCGACGACGAACTCGGAGTTTTCGGAGCTCACCCCTTCGAACGGATGTAGGGAGCTCGCCGAGGGTTTGTGCAACAGCCACCGTAGAGGCTGTCGCACAAACGGCACGGACTCGAGCGCCAGGGGACGACAAACAGGCACTCACCAAGATGGCACGCCCGACGGCCCCCGATCAGGCTGTGGCGGCGCCCAGGGAGTGTCGGTGGAGCTTCAGCAGGTTGTGAGTGGCCGCAATCAGGCGCCATTCCGAGCGCGCGGCAGCCCGGCCTCTTCGTTTGAAGCGTCCGATCCGCCGGTTCGCCTTGATCTGGGCAAAGACGGGCTCGACCATCCACTGCCGGCGTGAGTAGAGGTCGCCACCAGCCTCGGTGGCGATCACCCTTCGCATGAAGTCATAGGGTCCGCCGAGGCGTGTCTTTCGGGGGCGATTGCGGGTGGTGTCGGGGGCGACGATCGGGGTCATGCCCCGCTCGCGGAGGGAGTCGATGTGGCCGTTTGACCAATAGCCGGCGTCGGCCAACACGACCTCGGGCCGCTCGCTGACGCCCGCTGCTTGGAGCTCTTGCTCGGCGGCGCCGATCATCGGCTCGAGCTGTTCGAAGTCCACTCCCTCGGTGGTGATCTCGGCGGCGACGACGATCTGGTTCTCGGTGGTCACGGCTTGGGCGTTGTAGGCGGGGATGAAGCTCCGACCGGCCTTCATCCGCCGGGCGTCGGGGTCGGAGGTGTTGATCTTGCCGGCGGGAGTGGGCGCCGGCTCGACCGGCTTGGGCGGTGAGCCCATCCCCTGCTTGCCGCGCTCGCGGACGCCCCGCTCGCGATAGGCCTCGTAGTCGCGATTGGCCTGGCGCTCGGTCTGCCAGTCCTCGATCAGCCGCCGATGGCAGAGTTCGAGCCGTTTCTCGCGGGCCCTTGGAATCGACTCCTCCCGCTCGGCTCTCTCGACGTCCAGCCGCTGCTTTGCCTCCCGAAGCCAAGCCCGCCTGCCCTCGCGGCGGGCGAGGTGCTCGGGTAGCTCGTCTCCGCGCGCCTGGCCGTGGATCTCGTGCTCGGCGGCGTCGATGCGGCCAGCCTCGGCGAGGATCTCCTCGGCGATCTGCTCGTAGCTGCGGGTGGCGCGGTCGCTCGCCATGGCGGCGAACTTGCTGCCGTCGACGGCGATCACCCCGACCTCGACCAATCCGGCCCCGGCGCAGAGGCCCAGGACCTGGCCGAAGAGATCGGCGACGGCCCGCTCGTGGCGGACGCGGAAGCGGGCGATCGTGGCGTGATCGGGCGCCTGGTTGGCGGTGATCACCCGGAAGGCGACGTCCTCCCGGCAGCGGCGCTCGATGCCACGCGAGGAGCGCTCGCCAACGCAATAGGCGTAGGCGAGCAGGGTCAGCATCATCTTGGGGTCGTGGGCTGCCCGGCCGTGGCCGTCGGAGCGATAGGAGGAGTAGAAGGCGTCGAGGTCGAGCTCCTCGATCGCCTCGATCACGAACCAGGCCAGGTGGCCCTCGTCGAGCCAGTCGCGAAGGTCTGGTGGCAGCAGCATCGGTTGGTCACGGTTGGAGCTGAGGAAGTTGTGGGCCATGACCCCATTTTCCTGCTGCAAACGGACCGAAAAGCCGGGGTTGCGCGAGAGCCGCCGCGCTAAGCGGCGGTGAAGGACCATGGGTGCTTCGGCGGTGCTTCAGCGCTCGCGGGCGGCGACAAGCCGGTCGGCGAGCCGTTCGATGTACCTGCGGCCCTCGGCCCCGTCCTCGAGCGCACGGGTCCAGCTGGCGGGGATCGCGCTGGCGCCTGCCCGTGCGGCCGCCGTCGCGCCGGCCATCGCCCCGATCGTGTCCGTGTCGCCGCCGCAGCGCACCGCGAAGGTGATCGCTGCCTCGACCGATTCGTGGGAAGCGGCCGAGTAGATCGCAGCTGGGACGGATTCGTGTCCAGTAGGGCGGTTGCCCAGCGCTGCGGCGAGCTCGGCAGGCTCGAGACCGCTGTGGAGCAGCTGCGCCGCCTGGGTCAGGTGGCCCTTGAGCTCGGAGGTCGTTGCGACCTCGAGCGCTGCGTCGAGTGGCGGCTCGCCGTTCAGGGCGGCCGCGATGGCGGCCGCTTGCGCGACGGCAGCGTCGATCGCGAGCGGGTGGGCGTGCGTCACGCGCGCGCTTGAGCGTGCGGCCTCAGCAAGCGCTGCCATGTCATCGGCATAACGCACCGCGACCGGCGCGATGCGCATCGCCGCCCCATTGCCCTGCGACCCCTCGCCCCCGAACACCGAGCCCGCCGCAGCGTGTGGGTGGACCCCCGAGCGCACCAGCCGCAGCACCTCGGTGGTGCCCGACCCGTAGCCGCGACGGTGATCGTAGGCGTCGGCGAAGGCAAGCCCAAGCGCCTCCGCATCGATACCGCCGCAGTCGAGCAGCGACTCGGCGAGCGCAATCGCCATCTGGGTGTCGTCGGTGTAGGTACCGCGCCCGAGGCGGGCCTCGAGCATCGTCAGCCGCTGCGGGATCCGAGCGGGTGGCGCGCCCTCGAACGGCATTCCGAGCGCGTCGCCCACGAAGGTACCGAGCAGTGCCCCTCGGGCCCGATCGATCTCGGATTGGACAGGCACGGTCCAAGAATGCCGCAGTCGCCCGCGGGCCCGGTCGGTCGCGCGCGACGGACCGAGCGCTGGGGGGCTGTCCCCTTTCCCAGGATGCCTTTTGTGCGACAGCCTCGCGTGTAAGCGAGAGCGACCCAGGAGGCCGGTCGGGCTAGGTCATCCGGCTCCTGCTGTGGGAAGAAGACGAAGCCCCTCCGAAGAGGCGGCCGCTATTCCTCGCGGGTGCGTATCGGGCCGGAATCCGCACCGTTGTCGCGATTCTCGGAGTGTCACCGCGAGAGACGAAGCGGGCCCCCGCTACTTCTCAGTTACGTGTTTGGAGAGTTGCGAACCGGCCCGCGGTTCTCACCGTTGGGAGCGTTAGCCGAGCAACTCGATCTCGCAGCGGGCGCCGGGCGCTTGAGCCAGGCGCCGGTCGGCGGTGAGAAGGCGCGCGTGGAGCGCTTCGGCGAGCGCGACGTAGGCGGCGTCGTAAGGGGTGTGGTTGTCGCGAAGCTCCCAGACGCGGCCCATCAGGGGCTGGTGTGGAGCACGTGCGAGCGGCAGGGCCGCGAGGTCGGCTAGCGCCTGGCGCGCGCGTTTCCCGCCAAGACGGCCCGCTCGGGCGGCACGCCGCCATACCGAGGCGACCTCGAGATCGATGAGCTCGGGCGCGAAGAGGCGCTCACCGGCGAGGCGAGCGCGCGCCCGGTCGCCGTCGGAGCCATCGTCGCCGAGCGCCGAGGCGACGATCGACGCGTCGACGACGATCACCGCGCGTCACGG
Organism: Thermoleophilaceae bacterium; assembly: GCA_013696905.1. GTDB lineage: Bacteria > Actinomycetota > Thermoleophilia > Solirubrobacterales > Thermoleophilaceae > JACCXP01. The sequence continues at coordinate 2,773 of JACCXP010000360.1, read as the reverse complement.
TCTGCGCGAACGCCACGGGCGGCCTCGGCGAGTGGGACGTCCCCACTCGCGCGATCACCTGCGCGGCGTAGGACCTCGGCAAGCGTCGGTCGGGCCGCATCCTCGGTCAGGCGGGCGAGCAGGTACTCCTGCAGTGACTGGCCCGCCTCGCCCGCGCGCCGCCGCAGCACACTGTGAACGTCGTCCGGGACGTTCTTGATCTGAACGCTGGGCACCGCCAGAAATCTAGCACCATTATGGCGCGAGGAGATGTGAAATGGCGCCGCCTAAAAAGAGACCCGTCCGCTGACCGTCGGGTTCGGTGCCAGCTCGCCCGAGCCCGAGCAGGCAGGCACTCGCTCGAGAGCAAATCCGCCGGCCACCGCCAGGCTGACACGGCGCAGCACTCGCGCCAGAAATCTTTTGCCTCGACTCGGAGCTGACCAACTGGTACCTCGTCGAGGACGATGGCAGGCTGGCTGCGATCGATGCGGGCGTGCCGCGCTTCGCGGATCGGCTGAGCCGGCGCACGAAGCTCGACGCCGCGATGGCCATCAGAGACCGGGCCGTGAGCCCGCCCGCACCCTCCCGGGACGCTGGACCCCCGGGGCGTACGATGACGCCGTGCCAGCGGTGATTCACCAGCCAGGCGAAGGTTCCGCAACGTCGCACGGCTGGCGACGGCTGGGGCGGCCGGGCCGACACGCGTTTCGTCGTCTTGGAGCCGACGAGCTGCGGGCCCGCGATCTGTCGTTCTGATGGCGATCGCTAATCGGGCACATCTCGTGTCCGGACCGCTTCAGGGTCAGACGAGCGGATCGATGGTCCTTCGGTGGTCATCGACGCGGTCGAAGGTGTCGCCGTGGGCGAGGCTCGCGCCGCCGAAGTCGCCCGGGAAGCCGAGCGTGATGCGACTGGCTTCGTCGAGCCGCTCGAGCTCCGCGGGCTCGAGGTCGATCTCGACCGCCCCGAGGTTGTCGGCGAGCTGGGCCTCGGTGCGCACGCCGACGATCGGGATCGTCAGCGCGCGTCGCTGCTGGGCGCGCACCCACGCGATCGCCACCTGGCTGGCGCTCGCGCCGCGCGCCGCGGCGACCGCGTTGAGCGCGTCGGCGATCGCGAGGTCACGCTCTGAGACGGTGCTGCCGGCCTTGCGGCCATCGCCCGGTGCTTCGCGGTCAGAGCCGTAGCGGCCGGTGAGCAGCCCGCCGCCGAGCGGCGCCCAGCCGGTCACAGCGAGGTCGAGCGCGCGCGCCATCGGCAGGAGCTCGCGCTCGACGGTCCGCCGGACCAGGCTGTAAGGGACCTGCAGCGCGCAGAACGGGCTCAGCCCGCGCTCCTCGGCGAGCGTTACGGCGCGGGCGACGATCCAGGCGGGGGTGTCGGAGATACCGACGTAGAGGACCTTGCCCGAGCGCACGAGGTCGTCGAGCGCGGCGATGACCTCTTCCACGGGCGTGAAGGCGTCCCAAATGTGCACCCAGTAGAGGTCGATGTAGTCGGTCCCGAGCCGCTCGAGGCTGGCGTCGATCGCGCGCCGCAGGCTCTTGCGGTGCGAGCCGCCTGCGTTCGGGTCGTCGGGATCTGTGCTGAGCGTGTACTTGGTTGCCAGCACCCAGCGGTCGCGGTCGGGGCGGATCAGCTCGCCGACGATGCGCTCGCTCTCGCCGCGGGCGTAGCGGTTGGCGGTGTCGATGAAGTTCCCGCCGGCATCGGCAAAGCGCTTGACAATCGCGCCCGCCTCCTCGCGCGAGGCGCCCGAGCTGCCGCCGCCCCCGAACATCATCGCGCCGAGGCAGAGCTCGGAGACGCGCAGACCGGTACGGCCAAGCAGCCGATAGCGCATCTCAGGCAACGGCGTGGAGGAAGCGGCCAAACGCTCGTCGCGGGACATGACGCCACGGTACAAGTTCCAGTCGAGTTGAAGTCAAGCCTGCCATTCCGAAGGACTACCGTTTCGGGTTCCGCGACAGGCGTGTCGCGGGACGCGACCGGCGCATCAAGAGGGCCTTGCGGTCGTATCGGCTACCTGGGCAGCGTTGGCGGGCGCCCGCCCGCCGTCGCGACCGATGAGCGTGTCTTCGAGTCCGACACGCACATCGACGCCGGCGACCAGTCCGGCATCGACGACTGCCCAGGTTGCCCGCGCATCGCCGTGCCACAGTCGCGGCCTGCCCAGGATCGCGACGCGCGCGTCGATCGCGCGGGCAAGCTCGACTGCTAAGTCGTCGTCGTGCTCGAAGATCGTCTCGACGAGCACGCGGTGAACTGCCGAGGCCCAGGGCGCGGCGAGCAGAGCGTCGGCGCCGTCGAGCGTAAACACGCCGGCCTCGATCCCGATGCCGCAGTTCAAGAGGGCGCTGCCAAGCTCGATCGCGCCCTGCTCGACCAGGTTGAGCGAGACGACGTCGGGCGGGCTCGTCCAGGCTCGGACGGCCGCGATCCGGTCCCCGGCGCCGCCGAGGTCGATGTCCTCCTGGGTCGAGCAGGAGATCTCGAGGTCCGGGACGGCCGCGCGGACCGCCGCAACGACCGCGTCATGTGTCTCGGCGGCGAGCGACTCGACCCCGTCGGCCGGCCGACGGGGATGCAGATGCACCGACACAGCACCCGCCGCACGGCAGGCGACCGCGTCGTCGACGAGCTGCTCGAGCGTCACGGGAACGTCTGGGTGATCCTCTCGGCTGTAGTCGCCGTTGAGCGCGCATTGGACCATGCCGACAGGCTAGATCCGCCGCGATCTGCCTGGCGCTGTCAGGTGAGGAGCCACGAACCGGACTCCACACGAAGGCGG
>JACCXP010000355.1 GCA_013696905.1 Thermoleophilaceae bacterium | reverse complement strand
GCCCGGGCCGCCGTCCGCGCCTGAGCCGCGGGCAGCGACCGCCGCCACCGTCGTCCCCGGCCACGTCGTCCGTGACCGTGGGCTCCGAGCGGATCGCCCACCAGATCAGCCAGAAGGCGGCCACGACCGGCACCTTGAGGACGACGAACAGGAAGAAGAACGCCCAGCCCATGGCGCGGGATCGTACCCGACCGGGCGACCCGAATCAGGCCGTCGGAACGACTTCGAGCGAGGTGATGTGCTTGAACTGCGCGAAGCGCTCGTCGATCTCCTCGCGCCGCAGCCGGCGCACGCGCTCGGTGCCGAAGTCCTCGACGTTGAAGGAGGCCATCGTCGAGCCGTAGGTCATGGCGCGCCTGAGCACGCCCTCGTCGTCGGCCGCGCCCTCGCCCTCGGAGGCGAGGTACCCGAGGAAGCCACCCGCGAACGAGTCGCCGGCGCCGGTCGGGTCGTTGATCGTCTCGAGCGGATAGGCGGGCAGGGCGAAGAACGCGTCGCGGGTGAAGAGGGCCGCGCCGTACTCCCCTTGCTTGGCGACGACGGCGCGCGGGCCCATGTCCATCACCGCGCGCGCGGCTTGCAGGAGGTTCGGCTGCTCGGTCAGCATGCGGACCTCGGCGTCGTTCAGGAACACGAGGTCGACCCCGCCGATCGTGCGCACGAGCGACTCGCGCGCCGTGTCGATCCAAAGGTTCATCGAGTCGAGCCCGACGAGGCGAGCGCCGGTGCACTGCTCGCGCACCTGGCGCTGGAGGTCCGGCTGGATGTTGGCGAGGAAGAGCGTCTCGGCGTCGCGAGAGGGCTGCGACAGCTTCGGCTCGAAGTCGCCGAAGACGCCCAGCTGGGTGTCGTCGGTGTGGGCGGTGTTGAGGTCGTGCTCGTAGTGGCCACGCCAGAAGAAGGTCTCGCCGCCGGGCACCCGCTCGATGTCGTCGGTGTTGACGCCGCGATCGGCGAGCACCGCGTACTCGTCGTCGCCGAAGTCATCGCCGACCGGCCCGGCCACGCGCACGTCGCAGAAGAAGGACGCCGCCAGCGAGAAGTGCACGGCCGAGCCGCCGAGCATGCGGTCGCGCTCCCCGAACGGGCTCCTGACGGCGTCAAAGGCGATCGATCCGACTACGAGCAGGCTCACGAGGCGGGCAGCGTAGCCGTTTCGGGTCGGCTCCCCGGCGCGAGTAGTGTGAGCGGCATATGACCTCTTTCGCAGACCTCAGTCTCTCACAGCCCCTACTCGCCGCCCTCAAGCGGCTCGGCTACGACCAGCCGACGCCGATCCAGGAGCAGGCGGTGCCCGAGCTGCTCCAAGGGCGCGACGTGATCGGACAGGCGCAGACCGGCACCGGCAAGACGGCGGCGTTCGGGCTGCCGATGCTCGAGTACGTCGACCCGTCTGACCGCGAGGTGCAGGCGCTCGTGCTGACGCCGACGCGCGAGCTCTGCATCCAGGTCACCCAGGCGATCCGCGCCTACGGCGCCGAGCGTGGCGTCGAGGTCGTCGCGGTCTTCGGCGGCGCGCCGATTCGCAGCCAGGTCGCCCAGCTCAACGAGGGCGGTCAGGTCGTCGTCGGAACCGTCGGGCGCGTGATGGACCTGATGAACCGCCACGACCTCGTGCTCTCGGGCGTGCGCTTCGTCGTGCTCGACGAGGCCGACGAGATGCTCGACCTCGGCTTCCTCGAGGACGTGGAGACGATCCTCGCGCGCTGTCCCTCTGGCCGCCAGACTGCGCTCTTCTCGGCGACGATGCCGACGGAGATCAAGCGCCTAGCCGAGAGCCGCATGTTCGACCCGGTCACGATCAAGGTCAAGGCGGCAACGCTTACGATCGACACCGTGGAGCAGTTCTACGTCGACGTGCCCGATCGCGGCAAGGCCGAGGCGCTCGCGCGCGTGCTCAAGGCAGAGCGGCCGGATCAGGCGATCATCTTCGCGCGCACGAAGATCGGCGTCGACCGCCTGGCGCGTTCGCTCGGCGACCAGGGCGTGCGCGTCAAGGCCCTGCACGGCGACATGTCGCAGGGCTCGCGCGACGGCGTGATGATCTCGTTCAAGGACGGTCGCGAGCGCCTGCTCGTGGCGACCGACATCGCCGCCCGCGGGCTCGACATCTCGGGCGTCACCCACATCATCAACTACGACATGCCGAACTCGCCCGACGTCTACGTGCACCGCATCGGGCGCACTGGCCGGGTCGGCCGCTCGGGTCGGGCGATCACCCTGGTCACGAGCAAGCAGCGCCCGGACCTCGAGGCGATCGAGCGCCACGCGAACACGACGATCGCCCCCTGGGGCGTGAACGGCGATGCGCCCTCGAACGGCAAGGCAGTCGAGGCCGAGGCGCCGGTGCCGGCCGAGGCCGCGCCGCCAGTCGCCGAGACGGCCGTCGGGGAGCCCGCGCCCGCCGAGCCGGCGCCGGATGCCGCGTCGGACGAGACCACGGCAGAGGTCCCCCGGGAGGGCGCGCCCGTGG
>JACCXP010000346.1 GCA_013696905.1 Thermoleophilaceae bacterium | reverse complement strand
CAGCTCGCCTCGCCGTCCGCTCGGGCCGTCGCGCTCGAAGGCGGTCGCGGTGACCTGTGCCGGAGCCGCCGCGGGCGCCTGCGCGATCGTCGCGGCGCCGCCGGCGCCGAGCGCGGCGAGCACCACGAGCAGGGAAAAGCGGCGGTGTACGGGCATTCGCCGAGGGTACCCAGCGCCCCTACTCGCCTCCGAGCGGCTATACGGATGCGATGAGCTCCGCTTCAGCACAGCTTCCCCACTGGCCGCCGGGCACCGCCGCCGTCCTGTGCGTCGCCGGCCCGCACGCGATCCCGGTGTCGACGGCGATCCGTGCCGGTGACGATCGCCTCGTGTTCGCGCTCGGCCGCCGCCGCGACGCGCTCGCCCGCCTGCGCGAGGACCCGCGTGCGGCGCTTTGCATGCTCGCCGAGGGGCTCGCCTTCACCGCGCACGGCGAGATCTCCGTCCTGCGCGAGGAGCTCGAGCGCATCCCGCTGGCGGCGCTCGAGCTACGCGTCGAGCGCGTGCAGGATCACCTCGCCGACGGGCGCACCGACATGCTCGGCGCGGCCGGCTGGCGCTGGCGCGGCGAGCGTGACGCCGAGGCAGACCGCATCGTCCACGAGGAGCTCGCGGCGCTCGCTGCGATGACCGGTTGACTGCGATGCCCGAGTCGGAGGTCGCGAAGCTCGAGCGCTGGGCCGATCACGGCGCTCTGTGGCGGGTGGTGCACGTGTCCGAGCGGCGGGCGATCGTCGACCTCTGCACGTGCTACGGCGAGCCGGTCGAGCGGCTCGAGTCCGACGATCGGGAGCTGATCGAGTACTTGCGGGGCCGGGAGTCGTCGGCGGACTCCCCCTGACGGCGCGGCATGAGGAGCGTCCCGGACGCCCTCAAGCCAGCTTCGGGCTCCGCCACGGCGCCGCGAGGCGCCGCTCGAGCTCCCCACCCAGCTCTGTCATGGCGATCCGCGCCTGCTCGAGCGAGTCGCGGTCGCGCAGCGTGACCGTGCCGTCCTCCATCGTCTGGTGGTCGACCGTCACGCCCCACGGCGTGCCGATCTCGTCCTGGCGGCGGTAGCGCTTTCCGATCGAGCCGCCGGTGTCGTACTCGGCCGGCATCCGCCGGCGCAGGTCCTGGTAGATCTCACGTGCGCGCTCCGGCTGGCCGTCCTTGTTGACGAGCGGCAGTACCGCGACCTTGACCGGCGCCAGCCGTGGGTGCAGGCGCAGCACGACGCGCTCGCGGCCCTCGACCTGCTCCTCGTCGTAGGCGTCGACCATGAAGGCGAGCGTCGCCCGGTCAGCGCCGGCCGAGGGCTCGATCACGTGCGGCACGTAGCGCTCCCCGCTTCCCGAGTCGACGTACTCGAGCTTCTCGCGCGAGAACTTCGCGTGCTGGGTGAGGTCGAAGTCGCCGCGATTGGCGATTCCCTCGAGCTCCGACCAGCCCATCGGGAACTCGTACTCGATGTCGGACGTGGCGGAGGAGTAGTGCGAGAGCTCGTCCGCGTCGTGCGGGCGCAGCTTCAGGTGATCCGGCCGCAGGCCGAGCTCGGTGTACCACCGCATCCGCTCATTCAGCCAGTGCTCATGCCAGTGACCGGCGTCGGCGGGAGGCACGAAGAACTCGATCTCCATCTGCTCGAACTCGCGCGTGCGGAAGATGAAGTTCTGCGGGGTGATCTCGTTGCGGAAGGACTTGCCGACCTGGGCGATGCCGAATGGCGGGCGCTTACGAGAGAACTGGAGCACGTTCTTGAAGTTGACGAAGATCCCCTGGGCGGTCTCCGGCCGCAGATACACGCGCGAGCCCTCTTCTTGCACGGGGCCCATGTGGGTCTCGAACATGAGGTTGAAGTTGCGGGGAGGTGAGAGCTCGCCACCGCACTCGGGGCAGCGCAGCTCGCCCTCCGGCTTGGCGTCGCGCAGGTGGTCCTCACGCCAGCGCCGCTTGCACTTGCCGAGGCATTGCACGAGTGGGTCGGTGAAGCCCTCGAGATGCCCGGATGCCTCCCAGGTCATCGGGTGCATCAGGATCGCGGCGTCGAGCGCCACCACGTCGTCGCGCTCCTGGACAACCGCACGCCACCACTCGGCCTTCACGTTCGACTTGAGCAGGACGCCGTAATGGCCGTAGTCGTAGGTCGAGGCGAGGCCGCCGTAGATCTCCGACGACTGGAAGATGAAGCCTCGCCGCTTGCAGAGGGCGACGATCTTCTCCATCGTGGCGGCGTCGGTGGTGGCCATCCCCCTAAGCTATCGACGCGCGGAATCCTGCCCCTGATCAGCCCCCTACGGGGCCGTTTTCGGCACTCCTATACTGAGAGTGCCATGCCGATTTACGAATATCGCTGCGAGCGTGGGCACTCGTTCGAGTGCATGCAGCGCATGGGCGCCGACGCGATCGAGGCCTGCACGGTCTGCGGCGCGCCCGCTACGCGCGTCTTCAGCGCTCCCGCGGTGCACTTCAAGGGCTCGGGCTTCTACACGACCGACTATGGCAAGAAGGGACGCGGCGGGGCGTCGGACAACGGCGGCGATGGGGCCAAGGAGACGGGGTCCGACTCCAAGGCGGGGTCGAGCTCCGACTCGAGCAACCCGGGCTCGGACTCGAAGTCGAGCTCGGACTCGAAGTCTGGCTCCAAGGCAGGCTCGACCTCCTCGGGCTCGTCCTCCTCGGACTGAGCCCCGAGCACCGGCTCAGCTTCCGAGCAGCGCCTCGACGGCTCGCTGCTTGTCGCCCTCGGAGACGATCAGGCTCGTTCCCGGCCCCGCGCCCGACGGGCGCAGCACGCTCGTGCTCCCGGCGCCTCCGGTGACGACGTCCGCGAAGAGGGCGAGCAGGCCGGCGCCCCCGAGGTCGGTCCGCAGCGTGCGCGGAGCCTGCCAGGAGGCGAGCGGAAGGCGCGCGAACGTGAACGGCGACAGCAGCCGCGAGCGGATCGAAGACAGCACGAGCTGCTGACGGCGCGCACGCGCTCGATCGTCCTCGTTCGGTGAGCAGCGGTTCTTTCGCACGCGCGCGAAGGCGAGCGCCTGGCGCCCGTTGAGATGGTGATCTCCCGCCCGCAGCCTGAAGCGACGGCCGCCGAAGGGGTCCGAGGACACGCAGCGCTCGAGCGTGACGTCGATCCCGCCGAGCGAGTCGATGAAGGCCGGGAAGTCGTCGAAGGAGATTTCGACCACGTGGTTCACGCGCAGCTCGTTGCCGAGGAAGCCCTCGACGGTTCGCACCATCAGCGGCGTTCCGCCGAGTGCGTACGCGGCGTTGATCTTCTGCGGCGCGTGGCCCGGGATGTCGGCGTAGGAGTCACGCAGGATCGACAGCCGGCGCACGCTCCCGAACGACGCCCTCACGAGCAGGATCGAGTCGGCGCGGGCGGGGCCTTCGGCGCCGGGCTCGGACGTCGCGCGCGAGCGGCGGTCCGATCCGAGCACGAGAATCGTGCTGCCGGTGACGAGCGACGAGCCGCCCGAGAGCGTCTCCTCGGCCTCGGGGGAGGCACGCTCGGCGAGCTGCGCGCTGACGAAGAAGACAGCCACCGACACGCCGATCCACGCGAGCGCGAGCAGCGCCAGCCATCCGACGACCCGGCCGGGACGCAGGCGC
>JACCXP010000334.1 GCA_013696905.1 Thermoleophilaceae bacterium | reverse complement strand
GGCCCGCGCAGCGCGAGCGCACCGGTGGCGAGCGCGGCGCTCGCGACGACGAGACCTGGGGCGCGCAGGCGGCGCAGGAGCCGCCGCGCAGGGCTGGGTGACAGGGAGCGGCGCCCGCGCAAGGTGGGAGACGATAGAGGGGCGATACTGGCGCGATGGCAGCTCCAGAGCGCGGGCTATGCGACTCCTGCGCGCACCAGCGCTTGGTGAGCAACACGCGCGGCTCGGTCTTCTCGCTATGCCGCCGCTCGGCCGAGGACCGCCGCTACCCGCGCTACCCGAGACTGCCGGTCACGCGCTGCGCGGGCCACGAGCGCCGCGCGCCCGGCTCGTGAGCCGCGAGCGGCTCAGCCCACCCCGGACTGCGCGAAGTCACGTCGCAGCTCGTCCGCGTCGCTGCCGCGAAGGCGCGTCGCGAGGCCGAGTCGCTGGCGCTCGGTGAGCGTGCCGAGCGGCTTGTTCTCCGGCAGCCCGAGCGCCACGACCATCCGCCGGCAACGCGCGCGCCCCCAGCGGCGCTGGCTCATCAGGAGCTCCGAGATCGACATGCTGTCGGCCTCCCACGGGCGAGAGAGCACCACCTCGGCGGCGCTGATCTCCTCCGCCGCGACCTGGCGTTTCAGCTCCGCTCGCGCGAGCCGGACCTGATTGGCCCGCTCGAGCGCCTGCAGATGCTGCGGCCCAGCAGTGAGCGTGGCCGACTTGCCCATGCGACTCCTCCCCAGGTTCCATTTACGTGATTGCTCCCCTCGCCCACTGTGGCGCGCAATGCGAGCCACTCCCAGGCCGGTCGCAGATCCCGCGCGCCGACCGTCGAGCGAGCAGGAACTTAGGCCGCGACGGCCGCCGAGGTCAACGCCCTGCCGGACGGGCGACGCGCTAACAGCGGTCTTTTCCGAGTACGCCCGTCGCGGCGCTCGAGCGCCTGGGTCGAGGCCCCTGCCCCGCGCGCCCATCCGTCACTATGCAGCGCGATGCGCTCGACCAAGATCGTGGCCACCATCGGACCGGCCTCGCGCGAGCCCGCCGTGCTCGAGCGGATGATCGACGCCGGCCTCGACATCGCGCGCCTCAACTTCGCTCACGGATCGAGCGAGGAGCACGCCGAGACCGTCAGCCGGATCCGGGCGGCATCCGCGCGCGTCGGCCGAGAAGTGGGCGTCTTGCAGGACGTTCCCGGGCCGAAGCTGCGCCTGGGGCCGGTCAGCGGAGGCCACGTGGAGCTCGCCGCGGACACCCCGGTCGTGCTCACCTCGCAGCGTCTCGAGGGCACGACCGAGCGGCTGCCGATCGCCTGGGAGGGCCTGTCGACGTTGATGCAGGCCGGCGACGTGATCTACCTGGCGGATGGAGCGATACGTCTGCGGGTGCGCGAGGTCTCGAACGGCGAGGTGCTCGCCGACGTCGAGGTGGGAGGCACCGTCGCCTCCCGGCAGGGGATGAACCTCCCGAACGTCAACATGACGCTGCCGGCCGTCTCCGAGGACGACCACCGCCTGATCGACGACGGCATCGCGATGGGCGTCGACATCGTCGCCCTGTCGTTCGTGCGCCGCCGCGAGGACCTCGATCCCGTCAGGGGGCAGCTACGGGCGAGCGGCCGCGGCGGCGTGCCGTTGATCGCGAAGATCGAGAAGCCGCAGGCAGCCCAGAACGCCGCCGAGATCGTCGACGCCGCCGACGGCATCATGGTCGCGCGCGGCGACCTCGGGATCGAGTTGCCGATCGAGGAGGTGCCGCTCGTGCAGAAGCGCCTGCTGCACCTCGCCGGAGAGCGCTCGAAGCCCGCGATCACCGCGACTCAGATGCTCGAGTCGATGGTCCACTCGACTCGCCCCACGCGCGCCGAGGTCACGGACGTGGCCAACGCGATCTTCGACGGCACGGACGCCGTGATGCTCTCGCAGGAGACGGCGATCGGCCAGGACCCGGTGGCTGTGATAGCGATGATGGCGGCGATCGCGGAGAGCACCGAGCGCGAGCTGCCCTACGGGCGCTGGCTCGTCGAGCGGGGCATCCGCAGCGACGACCCGGCCTCGGCGATCGCCTATGGAGCGGTCGGAGCGGTCTATCAGCTCGGCCTCAAGGCGATCGTGGCGCCGACCATCTCCGGCGGCACCGCGCGCCTGATCTCCGCCAACCGGCCGAACGTGCCGGTGCTGGCGCTGTCCCCCGATCGCGATGTCGTGCGCCGCTGCGGGCTCTACTGGGGCGTACACCCGATGCTGCACGCGGACACCGAGCACACGACCGAGCTGATCGACGCGTGCGCCGCGGCGGCGATCGAGGCCGGAGTCGCGGGCCCTGGCGACCGGATCGGCATCACAGCCGGACTGCCCGCCGGGCACTCGGGCGGCACGAACATGTTCAAGGTCCACACGCTCGAGTAGCGGCCGAGGCGTGGCGCTCGAGGTGCGGCCGGTGCGCTCCCGGCGCGAGCTCCGGCGGTTCGTCGCGCTCCCGCGACGCCTTCATCGCGACGAGCCCTGCTGGATCCCTCCGCTCGCGTCGGAGCGGCGCAGGTTCCTCGACCGCGGGCGCAATCCCTTCTTCGAGCACGCCGAGGCCGAGTACCTGCTGGCGTGGCGCGCGGGTCGCGTCGTCGGGCGGATCTCGGCGCACGTCGACTTCCGCCTCAACCAGCTGCGCGGCAGCGCCTGGGGCCTGTTCGGCTTCTTCGAGTGCGAGCCCGACGCGCAGGCAGCGCGAGCGCTGCTCGCGGCGGCCGAGGATTGGCTTCGACGGCGAGCGTGCGAGCGAATGGTCGGGCCGATGGACTTCACGCTCAACCACGAGGCGGGGCTGCTCGTGGAGGGCCACGATCGCCCCCCGCAGATCCTCGAGCCCTGGCATCCGCCGCACTACGCCGGACTGCTCGAGGGCCATGGCCTGAGCAAGGCGATGGACCTGCTCAAGTGGGAGCTCGACGTCTCCGATCGCAGCCGCATCCAGCCGGCCATCATCGAGCTCGCCGAGCGGCTCGAGCCCGAGCACGGCATTCGCATCCGCCACTTCCGCCGGCGCGACCTGGCGGCTGAGACGAGGCGCTTCCTCGACGTCTACAACACGGCCTGGGAGCGCTCCTGGGGCTTCGTCCCGCTGACCGAGGCCGAGATCGAGGACTACGCGCACAGGCTTCGGCGCCTGCTCGACCCGAACTGGGTGATGGTGGCCGAGAACAGCGACGGCGACACGGTCGGCGCCGCGCTGACCCTGCCCGACTACAACCAGGTGCTGCGCCGGGTCGGGGGGCGACTGCTCCCGCTCGGCTGGGCCCGTGCGCTCGTCGCGCGCCGGCGGATCGACGCGGTGCGGGTCTTCGCCCTCGGCGTGCGGCCGGAGTACCAGCACTGTGGCGTCGCGGCGGCGCTCTACGTGAAGCACTTCGAGATGGCGGCGCGGACGCGCCAGCGCGGCGGCGAGATGGGCTGGGTGCTCGAGACCAACACCGCGATGAACCGCGCCATGGAGGGGCTCGGGGGACGCCTCGTCAAGCGTCACCGCGTGTACGAGAAGCGGCTGTGAGCGGCCGTCCGACCATCTAGACTGCGCCGCTCGATGTCAGCGACACCGGCCCACAGCGAGACGCAGGCCGAGCCGGACGAGCGGCACCTGCCGGTGCTCGCCCCGCCCGAGGCACGGGTGCTCGAGCCACTGACCCCGCCGCGCTCCGCGCAGGTCGTCGTGGCCGCCACGGGCGGCTTCCTGGCGGCCTTCGGGGCGATGCTCGTGATGCGCCTACTGCGCGGCTCCCGGCGCGGCCCCGCGCTCGGCCGCCGGCTGGGAGCCCGCCGCCGGCGCGAGCTCGAGGTCACCGGAACACGCTCCTTCCTCGTCGACGTCCATCTGCTGCGTCGCTAGCTCTGCTGCCGCTCGGCGGCCACTTACGCTCTGCTCCAGTGAGCCTCGCGGTGATCGAGCAGGACGTCCGCCCGACCGGGCCCTACCGGCTGCCTTCGGCCGGGCGCGACGGAGTGCTCCGCCGCGACGGCGAGGCGCTCGCGCGCCTGCTCCACGACGGCGCGCAGCCGGTCGTCGTG
>JACCXP010000330.1 GCA_013696905.1 Thermoleophilaceae bacterium | reverse complement strand
CGCTCGGGCTGGCCGTGGCGCTCGTGCCGCGACGGCTCAGCCGCCCGCGCGTGGCCGCGCTCGGCGCCGCGGTCCTGATCGCCCTGCAGCTGTCGACGACGCACTGGTTCTACCTCTACATCGTGTGGTTCACGCCGTTCGCCCTGTGCGCGATGTTCTCGGCGTACCGCACCGGGCCCGAGCCGGGCTCAGCTCGCGGGCAGGAGCAGCTGCTCGATCGCGCTCGCGCTCCCGTCGCCTGAGGCTTCGATCAGCACGGCGTTCAACCACGGGTCGTCGTCCGAGGGCTCGAACTTCACGGGCATCTGCGTCAGAAAGCGCTCGAGCGCCTGTTCGCGCTTGACGCCGATCACGCCTCCGCGGGGACCGGTCATGCCGACGTCGGTCACGTAGGCGGTGCCGCCCGGCAGCACGCGCGCGTCGGCCGTCGGAACGTGCGTGTGCGTGCCGACGCATGCCGTCACGCGCCCGTCGAGGTGCCAGCCCATCGCCACCGCCTCGCTCGTCGCCTCGGCGTGGAAGTCGACCAGCACGTGCTCGGCCCGCCCGCGGAGGTCGGCCAGGGTCGCGTCGACCTCGACGAACGGGGAGCGGGCGGCGTCGAGGAAGACCGTGCCCGACAGGTTGACGACGGCGAGCGACAGGCCGTTCTTCTCGACCACCGTGTGGCCGCGGCCGGGGTTTCCCCGCGGGTAGTTGCCGGGCCGCACGATGCGCTGCTCGCGATCGAGATAGGGATAGACATCGCGCTGCTTGTAGGCGTGGTTTCCAAGCGTTATCGCATCGATGCCCTCCTCGAGCCAGCCGCGCGCGATCTTCTCGGTGATCCCGAGCCCGCCGGCCGCGTTCTCGCCGTTGACGACGACGAAGTCCGGCTTCAGGCGCTCTCTGAGCCCAGGCAGCAGCGCCGCGAGCGCGCGGCGCCCGCTGCTCCCGACGACGTCGCCGACGAAGAGGATCCTCATGCGCCGCCATTCTCGCAAGCCGCTGCCGGCCCGCGGCCGACGCCTACACTGCAGGAGGATGGCGTTTCCCGCGACACGGATGCGGCGGATGCGAAGGACCGGCACGCTGCGCGAGATGGTCCGGGAGACGAATCTCTCGGCTTCGGACCTGGCGTTGCCGCTGTTCGTCGAGCTCGGCACCGACTCGCGGACGCCGATCGAGGCGATGCCGGGCGTCGAGCGGCTGTCGATCTCCCACGCCGTCGAGGAGGCAGGCGTCGCGCACGCGCTCGGCGTCCCGGCCGTGCTGCTCTTCGGCATCCCGACCGAGAAGGACGCGCAGGGCTCGGGCGCCTACGACGACGAGGGCGTCGTCCAGCTCGCGGTGCGTGCGATCAAGGAGGCCCACCCGGAGCTGCTCGTGATGACCGACGTGTGTCTGTGCGGGTACACGTCGCATGGGCACTGCGGCGTCGTTCGGCCCGACGGGGCGGTGGACAACGACATCACGCTCGAGCTGCTGGCGAAGACCGCTATCTCGCACGCGCGCGCCGGCTCGGACGCCGTCGCCCCGAGCGACATGATGGACGGCCGCGTCGGCGCGCTGCGTTCCCAGCTCGATGCCGAGGGCCATTCGGAGACGCCGATCTTGGCCTACTCCGCCAAGTTCTCCTCCGCCTTCTACGGGCCGTTTCGCGAGGCGGCGGGCTCCGCGCCGGCGTTCGGCGACCGCCGCAGCTACCAGATGGATCCGGCCAACGCCGACGAGGCCCTGCGCGAGGTCCGCCTCGACGTGGAGGAGGGCGCCGACATCGTCATGGTCAAGCCGGCGCTCGCCTACCTCGATGTGATCAGGCGCGTCAAGGATGAGACGCGCATGCCGGTCGCCGCGTACAACGTGAGCGGCGAGTACGCGATGATCAAGGCAGCGGCCGCGGCCGGATACATCGATGAGCGCGCCGCCGTGCTCGAGGCCCTCACGGGCATCCGTCGGGCCGGCGCCGACATCGTCATCACCTACCACGCCAAGGACGCCGCCGAATGGCTCAAGTGACCGCGACCCCGAAGACCCGCTCGCGCAAGGACGGCGCGGCGATCCCGCTCGACGAGCTCGACAAGAGGCTGCTCAACCTGCTCCAGGGCAGCTTTCCGCTCGAGCCACGGCCCTACGCGCGCGTCGCCGAGCTCGCCGGCGTCGACGAGCGGGAGGTTCTGAGGCGCACCGCGCGCCTGCTCGAGGAACGGATCATCCGCCAGATCACGCCGATCTTCGACACCCGTGTGCTCGGCTATCAGTCGATGCTCGTGGCGGCGAAGGTCGACGCCGACAACCCTCACCGCGCCGCGCGCGCGATCAATGCTCACCCCGGCGTGTCGCACAACTACCTGCGCAATCACGACTTCAACATGTGGTTCACGATCGCCGTCGAGCCGGGATCGACGCTCGGCCTCGACGGGACGCTCGAGCTGCTGGCGCGAGAGGCGGGCGCCGAGTCCGTGCGCCAGCTCCCGACGGTCGTCCTCTTCAAGATCCGGATGGACCTCGAGATGGAGGGTGACACCGGGGCGCTCGCGCGCGCGGTCGAGGCCGTGCCGCCGGCCGACCCCGACCCGATCGAGCTGTCGGAGCTCGACCTCGCCGTGATCCGCAACCTCCAGGGCGACATGCCGGTCGCGCTCGAGCCCTACGCTCCCGCCGCCGCGGCGATCGGCATCACCGTGCCGCAGCTGCTCGAGCACCTCGAGTCGATGCGGGAGCGCCGCGCGCTGCGCCGGGTCGCCGCCATCCTCTTCCACCGTCGCGCCGGCTTCTCCGCCAACGGGATGGGCGTGTGGAAGGTCCCCGAGGAGCAGATCATGGAGATCGGCCCCCGGATGGCCGCCTTCCGGGGCGTCTCGCACTGCTACCAGCGCCCGACCTACGAGGATTGGCCCTACTCGGTGTTCACGATGGCCCATGGGCGCTCGAAGGAGGAGTGCGACGCCGTGCTCGACGCGATCGCGGCCGAGACCGGGATCGAGGAGCGCTCGACGCTCTACTCGTCGACCGAGTTCAAGAAGATCCGGCTCCTGTACTTCACCGACGCCTTCCGCCGCTGGGAGGCGGAGCACTCGTAGCAGGCACGAGGTCGGAAGAGCTCTACCGCAGGGCCACCGCGGTCATGCCCGGTGGAGTCAACTCCCCGGTGCGTGCGATGGGCTCGATCGGGCGCGACCCGATCTTCGTCGAGCGGGGTCTGGGCGCCGAGCTCACGGACGTGGACGGGCGCTCCTACGTCGACTACGTCTGCTCGTGGGGCCCGTTGATCGCGGGGCACGCCCACCCCGAGGTCGTCGCGGCGGTCACGGCCGCAGCCGCGAGAGGCACGAGCTACGGCGCGCCCACCGAGGGCGAGGTCGCGCTCGCCGAGCAGGTGCGCGCGCGCATGCCGAGCGCCGAGATGTTGCGGATGACCTCGTCCGGCACCGAGGCGGCGATGAGCGCGGTTCGCCTGGCGCGCGCCGCCACGGGCCGCGATGCCGTGGTCAAGTTCGCGGGGGCCTACCACGGGCACGTCGACGGCCTGCTGGCCGACGCCGGCTCCGGGCTCGCCACGCATGGGATCCCGGCCAGCCCGGGTGTCACGAGCGCCCAGGCCGCCGACACGACGGTCGTCGCGTGGAACGACCGCGATGGGGTCGATCGCGCGCTGTCCGAGCGCCCGCCGGCGGCGATCCTGTGCGAGCCCTATCCGGCCAACATGGGCCTCGTCCCGCCGGCCGAGGGCTTCCTCGCGTTCCTGCGCGAGCGCAGCCAGGCGTCCGGGTCCCTGCTCGTCTTCGACGAGGTGATCTCGGGATTCAGGGTCGCGCGCGGAGGCGCTCAGGAGCGCGAGGGCGTGCTCCCGGACCTCACGATCCTCGGCAAGGTGATCGGCGGCGGGCTGCCGGCGGCAGCCTATGCCGGCCGCCGCGACCTGATGGAGCTCGTGGCCCCGGCCGGGCAGGTCTACCAGGCGGGCACGCTGTCCGGCAATCCACTCGCCGTGGCCGCCGGCCTGGCGACGCTCGCGCTGCTCGACTCCAAGGCCTACGAGCGCCTCGCGCGGACCACCAGAGCGCTGGCTGAGGGCCTTGCCGCGGTCGCCCGCGAGGTCGGGGCTTCCGTGCAGGTGCCCTGGCTCCCGGGCCTGCTGACAGTCTTCTTCTCGCAAGGCCCGGTCACCGACTACGCCGCCGCGCGCGCCTGCGACACCGCCGCCTACGGGGCCTTCTGCCGCGCGATGCTCGAGCACGGCGTCTACCCGCCGCCGTCGCAGTTCGAGGCCTGGTTCCCCTCGCTCGCGCACGGCGAGGAGCACCTCGAGCGGACCCTGACGGCAGCCCGGCCGGCCTTTGGCGCGAGCCTGTGAGCGTGCTCGGGGAGCTGGCGGCGACGGAGCCGGAGCTGCGCGCCTATGCGGTCGAGGACCCCGGAGCCGGGCGCTTCGCCGGCGCTTCGCTCGGCGCCGAGCGCGTGCGCGTGCTCGAGGCCGTCTACGAGGCGTACTTGCTGCACTATCGCGAGCCGCGCGTCTTCCAGGGGCTCGACGACGACCTTCGCCTGTTGGCCGGCGACGCCCTCTACGCCGACGGGCTGGCGCGACTGGCTCGGAGCGGGGATCTCGAGGCGGTCGCCGAGCTCGCCGAGCTGATCTCGAGGTGTGCGCAAGCGCACGCCGAAGGTCGCGGCGAGACGGTCGAGGCGCTCTGGAGCGCGGGCGTCGCCGCGCTGTCGCGCTCATAACCAAAAGATTGGCGCGCTCTGCCTCGATCCGCATGAGAGCGGCGAGTGGCGGAGCCGTATCCTTCATGGCGGGGTAATCTCCGCGTCCGGTCACCGCACTCAGATCAATGGCCTCGCTCAAGGACACCGACAAGCAGAAGCGCTCCCCCTACACGGTGGATCGCGGCGTACCGGGTGGCTTCGAGGGCGAGACGGTCACGCGCCGGCGTCTGTTCGAGGGAGGGGCGCTCGCAGTCGGCGGCCTCGCATCCGCGGCGTTCGGCCTGCCGGCGCTCGGCTTCGCGCTCGGCCCCGTGTTCAGCGACCCGAGTCCGCGCCGCCTGCGCGACGTCGGGGCCGAGGCCGAGTTCAACGACCAGACCTACATCCCGCGCGTGATCACGATCGCACCCGACTCGGGCGAGGCCGGCAAGACGACGATCTACGTCCGCAAGCGCTCGCAGCAGGACACCGATCGGCTCGATCAGCCATACATCGTGATCTCGACGCGCTGCGCGCACCTCGGCTGCCCGGTCAGATACGTGCAGGCCTCGGAGCGCTTCATCTGCCCGTGCCATGGCGGCATCTACGACCGCTACGGCAAGGTGGCGGGCGGTCCGCCGGTACGTCCGCTCGACCGCTTCGAGACCGTGGTCCAGGGCGGGCGCGTGCTGGTCGGAGACCGGTTCTCGCTCAACTCGAAGCTCGAGCGCTTCTCCACGCGCGACCCATCGAACCACGTCGATGGGCTGTGGCAATACATCTACCCGCCGAGGCCCACCACATGAAGCTCTTCGGTCGCAAGCGCAACACCGCCGGCACCGCCGGCAACGGCTCGC
>JACCXP010000324.1 GCA_013696905.1 Thermoleophilaceae bacterium | reverse complement strand
GGCCGCGCTGCGGATGCCCTCGGGCGTCGATGTGTCGTAGGAGATCAGGCGCTCGGTGAGCGCACGCTGCTGCATCCGACCCAGGATAAAGGTCGCCTGGCGCCCGGCCGGGGGCCGGCGCTGGACGAATGATCGAGGCGCGCGGCGGCGGTTCAAGCAGAGCGGCGGCTGCTGCCGATCCGGCGTGCATGAGCGCCCTCCCGCCCCTCGTCTCCGCCGGGCGTCGTCCGGCCCGATCGACCCTGTCGCGAGCGCTCTTGGTGCCGTTCTGCGCCGGTGTCGCGCTGCTGGTGCTGGCGGTGGTCGGGATCTCAATCACCGCCGCCACGCGCGCCGCCGACGAGGAGCTCGCCCGCAGCGCCGGCGCGACAAAGGGCTCCTTCGACGAGGCCGTGAGACGTCGGCAGGCGCAGATCGAGAGCGACGCTGCGACCGTCACCGCGCAGAACCGCTTCTCCGAGCGGCTCGCGAGCGGCGATTCTCGGTCGCTCGAGCTGCTGACGATCCCAAACTCGATCCAGCAGGATTACGACTACATCGCCGCCGTCGGCCCGCGAGGAGCGCGGGTCTTCGCCGACCGGCACGTCAAGTGGCCACGCCTCGTGACCGACTCGGCGGTGGTCGAGCGCGCGAGCACCGGCATCGCGGGCGGCGGCCTCGGGCTCGCGCAGCTCGGCGAGCCGATCCAGTTCGCCGCGGTGCCCGTGCGGATACCCGGACCGAAGTTCGGCGTGATGATCCTCGGCCGCGTGATCCAGCCTGAGATGCTCGACGCCGTCGGCGGGCCGCTCGGCCCGGAGCTGTGGATCGAGACAAGGCTCGGTGCGCGCCGGAGCCGGCTCGGCGAGCCCGCCTCGGTGGACACGCCGGCGCGACTCCACTCCTACCCGCTCGCCCTCGCGGCGCAGAGCGGGGCCGGCTCGCGCCTGTTCGTCTCGCTCCCGACCGAGCGACTGAAGGCGGCGACCACGTCGGCCGCGCTCGTCGCCACGGGCACGGGCGCCACGATCGCGCTGCTGCTGATCCTGCTCGTCGGCGCACTGGTGCGGCGAACGGTGCTGGAGCCCCTGCGATCGCTGCGGGTGGCGATCCGCAAGGTCGGCCAGGGAGACCACGAGGCGCGACTGCCGCTCGACGGGCCACGTGAGCTGCGCGAGCTGGCCGAGGGCTTCAACTCGGCGGTGACGATGATCGGGGAGCAGCGCGAGCGGCTCGGGGCGCTGGGCGGCACCGACCCGCTGACCGGCCTCGCGAACAACCGCCGCTTCCACGAGACGCTCGAGCGCGAGCTGGAGCGCGCCCGGCGCGAGCGAGGCGAGCTTGCGCTCGTGCTGATCGATATCGATCACTTCAAGGACCTCAACGACGCCCACGGGCACCCGTTCGGCGACGAGGCGCTGCGGCGTGTGGCGATGGAGCTCGTGGGCGCCGTGCGCGCCACCGACGTCGTCGCCCGCGTGGGCGGTGAGGAGTTCGCCATCGTGGTGGGCGGTGCCGATCCCGCGCTCGCCTACCAGATCGCGGAGCGGGCGCGCGCGTCGGCCTCGGCGCTACCACTTCCCGGCGCGACGATCTCATGCTCGGCCGGCATCGCCTGCGTCCCGGCGGACGCCGCCGACGGGCGCGGGCTGATCGACCTGGCAGACCGCGCCCTTTACGAGGCGAAGCGGCGCGGACGTGGGCACACGCGCCGCTATGAGGTGAGCCAGACGGTCTCCTCCTACACCGAGATCCAGTACGCCGAAGTGGTCGCGCTGCTCGAGCGCGCCGACTCGATCAAGACCGTCTTCCAGCCGCTCGTGGACCTCGCTACCGGGCGCGTCGTGGGCTACGAGGCGCTCTCGCGCTTCGACGCGCCCGTGGGCCGGCCGCCCGACCAGTGGTTCGCGCAGGCCCATCGCTGCGGGCTCGGCGCAGAGCTCGAGGCAAAGGCGGTCGAGACCGCTCTGTCGGTCAAAGGTCGCCCGCCGAGCACCTTCCTGTGCGTCAACCTGAGCCCGACCGCGCTC
This sequence comes from Thermoleophilaceae bacterium, assembly GCA_013696905.1. GTDB lineage: Bacteria > Actinomycetota > Thermoleophilia > Solirubrobacterales > Thermoleophilaceae > JACCXP01. Next base: position 3,853 of record JACCXP010000324.1, on the reverse strand, counting down.
TTCTCCTCCGCGGTACGCGACGTCCTGCCTGAGGACCTGGACGGGCTCGTCGTCGAGATCACGGAGCAGGAGATGGTCTCGGATACCGAAGCGCTGAGCGAGGCGCTGTCCTCGCTCCGCGCGCGCGGAGCGCGGATCGCGCTCGACGACGCAGGCGCCGGCTACGCCGGGCTGCAGCAGGTGATGCGCCTCGAGCTTGACACGATCAAGCTCGATCGCTCGCTCGTCGACGGCGTGCACGACGACCTTGCCAAGCTGGCGCTGATCGAGGCGTTCGTGCGCTTCGCGCGCCGAACCGGCACGGCGGTCTGCGCGGAGGGGATCGAGACGCTCGAGGACCTCGCCGTGCTCGCCGACCTCGACGTCACCTACGGGCAGGGATACGCGCTCGCCCGGCCGAGCGAGCCCTGGGGAGCGGTCTCGCCGGCCGTCTCGCAGACGCTGTTTGCCCGCAGCGTCGGGCGCGACATCGAGGGCTCGGTGAACGCGCACCTCCCCGACACCGGCGATCGCCGCCTCGAGCAGCTGACCGCCCGGATCTCGCGCATGACCTCGCTCGACGACCTGGAGGGCGTGTACCGGCTGATCGGTGAGGAGCTCGGAGCCGAGGACGTCTGCTTCTCGACCTGGCACCCGGAGGAGCAGTACGTGGAGACGATCGGCGAGCTCGGCTGGGTCCACGCCGGTCAGCGCTTCTCGGTCGAGGATTACCCGACGACCGCGCACGTGCTCGACACCCAGGAGGCCGTCCAGATCCTCGCCGGCGACCCGCTCGCCGACCGGGGCGAGGTCGATCTGCTCGCGACCGGCGGCTACCGCTCACTGCTGATGCTGCCCGTGATCTCCCGCGGCGAGACCGTCGGCCTACTCGAGTGCTGTCGTGCGGACGAGCGCCCGTGGGCGCGCAGCGACATGGACCGCGCGCGGATCATCGGCTACCAGCTCGGGCATCTGCTCGAGATGCTCGGCCCCACGCGGGCCGCGGCCGCCCAGGCCGAGCTGACGATCGCCCCTGGAGCCGTGCTCGAGCTCGAGCGTCCGCCGGCCGGATACTCCTATCGCGGCGCGGGCCTCCAGCCGGCCCGAGAATGGTAGGTTTGCCGCCCGCCCAGCGGGGCGGGCGCCGAGCCACCATGGCCCTCTACCACGTCTCATTTCCCCTCCAGACGCCCGGCGAGCGCGCCGGCGACGTGCTTGCGGACCTCGAGCGCGAGCTCGGCACGACGCTCGGCCTCGGCTCGGACTCGGTCGTCTCGGCGGACGTCGATGCGGACTCCCAGGAAGCCGCCACGAGCAAGGTGCTCGAGGCGATCATCGCTATCAACGCCGGCGGCTACTTCGACCTGCACGGGCTGCATCAGCCGATGCACATCAGCGTGCGCCGATACCGGTTGGGCGCCGGGACGCTGGCGGGCCTGTCGGCCCGCGTCGATGACGGCTTCGCGCCCCTGATCAGCGAGGTGCCCGACTTCGTCGCCTACCACCTGATCGACGCAGGCGGCGGTGAGGTCGTCTCGATCAGGATCTTCGGCGACCCCGAAGCCCTCGCGCGCTCGGACGAGCTGACCGACGACTGGGTGCGCGAGCACCTGGGCGAGTTCCGGCTCAAGCCGGTCGACTCGCACGAGGGCGACGTGCTCGTCAGCCGCCGCTCGCGCTAGTTCGAGCCGACCTCCAGGAATGCCTCGTAGCGGCGCGCGTTGCGCTCGCAACGGGCGCGCTCCTCGCTCCCCTCCTCGGACTGCTGGGCCGACTCGCGGGCGTCGCGCGCGCGCTGCTCGAGATCGGAGCGATCGAGGTCCTCGGGCGCGATCGCCTCCTCGACCAGCACGAGCGCCGAGTTCTCGACCACCTGGAGGTAGCCCTCGCCCTGCGCGAAGCGCACCACGTCGCTGTCTGACTGGTAGAGGCGCAGCTCGGTCGGGTCGAGGATCGCCATCAGCGGGGCGTGGTTGGCGAGCACGCCGATCGAGCCCACGGTCGTGCGCGTCGAGAGCATCTCGACCTCGTCGTTGAAGACCTCCCCCTCGGGGGTGAGGACCTCGACGCGGAACTTGGTGCGGGCCACCTAGCGCTCCGACGACTCGTCGCCATCGCCGTCGCCCTCGCCGCTCTCGACCTCCTCGCGCTGCTCCTGCTCGTCCTCGGCCTGGCCCCCCTCGGCCACGACCTCGTCGATCGAGCCCTTCATGTAGAAGGCGCGTTCGGGCAGCTCGTCGTGCTTGCCCTCCACGATCTCCTTGAAGCTGCGCACGGTGTCCTCGATCGAGACGTACTTGCCCTCGAGGCCGGTGAACGCCTCGGCGACGAAGAACGGCTGCGACAGGAACCGCTGCACCCTGCGCGCCCGGTTGACGGTCTGCTTGTCCTCGTCTGAGAGCTCGTCGACGCCGAGGATCGCGATGATGTCCTGGAGCTCCCTGTAGCGCTGGAGGATCTCCTTGACGTCGTTCGCGACCTTGAGGTGCTCCTCGCCGACGATGTCGGCCTTGAGGATCGTCGAGGTCGAGTCGAGCGGATCGACCGCCGGGTAGATCCCCTGCTCGGAGATCGCCCGCGAGAGCGTGGTCGTGGCGTTCAGATGCGCGAACACCGACGCCGGAGCGGGGTCGGTGAGGTCGTCGGCCGGCACGTAGATCGCCTGCACCGAGGTGACGGAGCCCTGGCGGGTCGAGGTGATCCGCTCCTGCAACTGGCCCATCTCGGTCTCGAGCGTCGGCTGGTAGCCGACCTCGGAGGGCATCCGCCCGAGCAGCGCCGAGACCTCCGATCCCGCCTGCACGAATCGGAAGATGTTGTCGATGAAGAGCAGCACGTCCTGGCCCTGCTCGCGGAAGTACTCCGCCATCGTGAGACCGGACAGTCCGACCCGCATGCGCGCGCCGGGCGGCTCGTTCATCTGGCCGAAGACGAGGATCGTCTTGTCGAGGACACCTGACTCCTTCATCTCGAGCCAGAGGTCGTTGCCCTCGCGGGAGCGCTCGCCGACGCCGCAGAAGGCCGACAGCCCGCCGTGCTCTTGGGCGATGTTGTGGATCAGCTCCTGGATCAGCACGGTCTTCCCCACGCCGGCGCCGCCAAAGAGACCGACCTTTCCGCCCTTCGCGTAGGGCGCGAGCAGGTCGATCACCTTGATGCCCGTCTCGTAGATATCGCGCGTCGGGATGAGGTCCTCGACGCTCGGCGCCGACCGGTGGATCGGCCAGCGCTCCTCAGTCTCGACCGGCTCGAGCTCGTCGATCGTCTCGCCGAGCAGGTTGAAGAGGCGCCCGAGCGTGGCCTCGCCGACCGGCACGGTGATCGGCTGTCCCGTGGCGACCACCTCGATCCCGCGCGCGAGCCCGTCGGTCGATCCCATGGCGACCGCGCGCACGCGGTCGTCGCCGAGGTGCTGGTGGACCTCGCAGACGAGCTTGTAGGTGTTGCTCGCGCCATCGTCGCCGCTCGCGCCATCGTCGCCGCTCGCGTCCTCGGCACCGTCGTCGCCCATCCGCTTCTTCAGGTCGGCGACGCGCTTGTTCACCGTGTCCTCGTCGGTGCCGAGCAGCTGGGCGATCTCCTCGTTGGCGACGCCGCGCTTGACCGACAGGTCGTACAGCGCCTGGCTCTCTGGGTCGAGCTCGCCGTTCCCGCCGACGGCGCCGGTCGTGAATCCGCTGTCGCCCCCGCCCGCGACGTCCATCTCGATCTCGAGCGCCGTGTTGATGTCGGGCAGGTTCTCGCTCGGGAACGCGACGTCGAGCACGACGCCGCGCACCTCCTCGACCCGTCCGGTCGCCCGCGCGTCCTCGCGCGAGGCGTCCTCGGCGTCGCCCGCCATCTCCTCGGTCTGCTCTTCAGTGCTCGCTTCCAC
>JACCXP010000320.1 GCA_013696905.1 Thermoleophilaceae bacterium | reverse complement strand
GGCGTGCTCGACATCGACGCCTCCGTCAAGGGCGCGCGCTTCGTGCGCTTCTGCGACGCCTTCAACGTGCCGCTCGTCGTGTTCACCGACGTGCCGGGGTTCCTGCCGGGTCGCAGCCAGGAGTGGGGCGGCATCATCCGCCACGGCGCGAAGCTCCTCTACGCGTTCACCGAGGCGACCGTGCCGAAGGTCACCGTGATCACGCGCAAGGCCTACGGCGGCGCCTACGACGTGATGAACTCGAAGCACATCCTGGCCGACTTCAACTTCGCCTGGCCCTCGGCGGAGGTCGCCGTGATGGGCCCGGAGGCCGCCACGGGGATCATCCACCGGCGCGAGATCGCCGCCGCGGAGGACTCGGAGGAGCGTCGGCGCGAGCTGATCGACGACTACCGCGCACGCTTCGCCAACCCGTATGCGGCGGCCGAGCGTGGCTACATCGACGACGTGATCGCCCCGCGCGAGACGCGCCCCCGACTGATCCGCGCGCTCGAGACGCTGGAGTCGAAGCGCGTGCAGGGGCCCCGGCGAAAGCACGGCAACATCCCGCTCTAGTGCGTCCTACTGGTGGTTCGCCACTGTGCGCAGGCGCTCGAGCGCGCGCCGGATCAGCCGCGAGACGTGCATCTGCGAGACGCCGATGCGCTCGGCGATCTCGAGCTGCGTGAGGTCCTCGACGAAGCGCAGGTGCAGGACCAGCCGGTCGCGCTCCGGCAGCGCTCGCAGCGTGGGCGCGATCGCAGCGCCGTACTCGACGAGCTCGTAGCGCTCGTCGTCGCCGCCGAGCGAGTCGGCGTAGGTGTCGCCGCCGTCGTCCTCGGACGAGCGCGACCCGTCGAGCGAGACGGCGTCGTAGGCGCTCGCGGCCTCCATCGTCTCGAGGACCTGCTCGCTCGGGATCAACAGCGCGGCGGCGATGTCGATCACGGTCGGCGAGCGGCCGGTCGTGAGCGACAGGCGGGCGACGGCGTGGTTCATCGCGATCACCCGCTCCTGCATCCCGCGCGGCACATGCACGGCCCACGCCGAGTCGCGGAAGTAGCGCTTGAGCTCGCCGAGGATGGTCGGCACGGCGTACGAGGAGAAGGCGGTGCCGCGATCCGGATCGAAGCGGTCCACCGCCTTGACGAGCCCGACCGCCGCCACCTGCATCAGGTCGTCGAGCGGCTCGTTCGCGCGCTGATAGCGGCGAGCGAGCTGGCGCGCCAGCGGGAGGAAGCGCTCGATCAGCTCGTCGCGCGCGCCGGCGTCGCCCTCGCGATGGTAGGAGAGGAGCAGACGACGGTCCTCACGCGTGCGCTCGCCGGCGCTTCCGAAGCGACCCGTCGCGGCGGGCGAAGCCTTCTGTGTCTGCAACATCGGGAGAGCGCTCCTTCGTAGCGAGACGGTTGACGGTCATGGGTAGACCGTGCCTCGCGGCATCGGGTTACAGACCGGTTTCCCAACGCCATCACAGGCGCACTCCCTGCGCCGAGCCTATCCCGGCCGCGTGCGCCTCGAGCACCGCGTGCACGATCGCCAGATCCTGGATCGCGAGGCCGGTCGAGTCGAACACCGTGATCGCGTCGGCATGCGGGCGCCCGGCGGCGGCGCCGGTCAGCACCGCGCCGAGATCCTGCACGTCCTGGCGACCGACGAGGCCCGCCTCGATCGCCCCGGTCAGCTCGCCGCCGTGGCTCGCCTGCGTCCATTCGTCGCAGAAGAGGGCGAGCGGCGCGGGCGCGGCGCCCTCGAACACGTCGAGGTTCAGCTCGGCCTTGCCGGGACCGTCGGCGCCGAGCAGCGACAGGTGCATGCCGGGGCGCAGGTCGGAGCGGCCGACGGCCGGCTCGTGGCCGGGCGTCACGCAGGTGACGACGTCGCAGGCGAGCGCGTCCTCGCGGCTTCCGGCCTCCCATCCGAGCTCACCGGCGAGCGCCCCGGCGGCGTCCGGGTCGGGGTCGAAGCAGACGCCCGGCGCGTACTCCGCGGCTGCCAGGCAGCGGGCGGCGAAGGAGCCGTGCAGCCCGCAGCCGATCATCCCCACGCTCGCCGCGTCCTCGCGCGCGAGCTCCTGGGCAGCCACCGCCGCCACGGCCCCGGTGCGAAGCGCCGTCACCGCGCGCGCATCGAGAAGGGCCAGCAGCTCGCCGGTCTCGGCGCTCGAGACGCAGACGATCCCGGTCACGACCGGCAGGCCGAGCTTCGGGTTGCCGGGGAAGGAGGTCACCCACTTGAGGATCGCGAGCCCTCCGCCCTTCGCCGGCATCGCGCGGAAGTCGCCTGCCGGTGCGGCGTCGAGATAGACCTTCGCGGGCATCGACCACTCGCCGCTCGCGTAGCGCACGAAGCCGTCGCGAACGCGCTCGATCGCCTCGAGCGGCGAGATCGCCTCGAGCACCGTGTCGTGGTCGAAGACGGGAAGGCCGGCGCGGGCGCTCATCGACCGGCGACGATAGTGCGGGTACCCTGCCGTTCGATGAGCCGCAACGGCGGGCGACGGCCCCCTCTGCCCAAGATCGCGGTCACGACCGCGGGGGCGAGCGCTGAGGAGACGGCCGCGATCGCCGCTGCGATCGGGCTCTTCCTCGAGGAGGCGGCTATTCCCGCGTCGCCGCCGCCGGCGGTCGAGAGCGCTTGGACGCGAGCGGGCCTGCTCGAGAACGTAGGGCTCCAAGCGGATCGCGGGCCGCCGCGGCCGTGGCTGTGACCGTCCCCTCGAGCGAGTCCTCGGCAGCGACGCGGCGGCCGTCGAGCCGGCCCGAGAGCCGGATCCGCCGCCCCTCCCCGCGCAGCTCGAGCGTGCCTGCCGCCGCCGGCCCGCCGGAGATCCGCAGCCGCCCACTGATCGCGTCGAGCGCGGCGATGCGCAGCGTGCCGCTCACGCGCACCCCCGGCACGTAGACCACCCGATCCATCCGCAGCTCGATCGACAGTCGCTCGAGCGCCCGCTCGAGCGCTCGCTCGTCGGCGACGTCGATTGCCTCGAGCCGTTCCAGGCCGCGCACGCGCAGCCGGAAGCGCCCACGCCGCAGGCCCCCCCCGCGCACCGACCCATCCTCCGCCTCGGCGGCGACCAGGGACTGCGCAAGCACGTCCTCGAACGTCGCGAGGGCGGCGGAGACCGTGCGCCCGCTCCGGCCGCCGAGGCCGCCCGCCGGGCGCACGTCTGCGAGCGACCGCGGGCTAACCGGGTCCGGCGCGAAGGCGACCGGCGGGCGCCGGCAACGCGTGCGCACGCGCCGGTTCGAGAAGAAGGCGCGCAGCGCCCGCTGGGCGCACGAGGAGAGGTCGCTGTTGAGCACGTCGTGCCCGGTTCCGGGCACCGCCACGAGCCGCCCGCGCGGGAAGCGCGCCGCGACTCTTCGCGCCCCCTCGAGCGGTGTACGCAGATCCTGTCGTCCGGCGAGGACGAGCGCCGGCACGTCCGGCAAGGGCCCGACTGCGAGCACCGGCGGGCTCACGCTCTGGGGCCAGCTTGCGCATAGCCGTACGAGATCCGAGGCGAGCGCCGTCGAGCGGTCGAACGGCGCGAACGCCGTCGCGGGGAGCGAAGCCACCGCCGCACGCAGCTGTCGCAGCCGCTCGGCACGAGCGGCCGTGCGCTGCCATGGAAAGGCGATCTCCTCACACGAGGTGGCCGCCAACAGGGCCGAGGAGAGCAGCGACGGCGGGAACGGCTCGCCCTCGACCGCCTGCCCGCGGCGGGCGAGCCGCAGGATCGGAGCCAGGTCTCCACGCAGGGCGGAGCGCACCGCGCCCGGCACGCCCGCCCGCAGCGACTCGTCGAAGTCGCCTGCGAGCAGGACGGTGAGTAGGTCGACGCGCCCCAGCCGGGCTGCACGGCGCTGCCCGTCGGCTCCGACGACGTAGCCGCGCATCGGTCCTGCGCTCAGGCGCGCGACGAGGCGCGCCAGGTCGGCGGTCGGATCGGCCGTGATCGAGCGACAGCCGCCTCGCGCGCATGCCGAGTCGAGCGCGCGCGGGACTGCGGCGAACGTGTCGCGGTAGAGCGGGTCGGGACCGTCGAGGTCGACGATCGAGTCGAGCACCAGCCGCTCGACGTGCGTCGGGTAGCGGGCGGCGTAGCCGAGCGCGACCTTGGTGCCGTAGGAGACCCCGAACAGCACGATCCGCTCGACGCCGATCGCCCGGCGCACCGCCTCGACGTCGTCGACCGAGTCGCTGGTCGTGTAGCGAGCCCTGCGCGCGCCGAGCGTCCTGGCGCAACGAGCGGCCTCGCGTCCCGCGTTCAAGAGGTTCGCGCGCTCAAGCGCGCGGCAGCGCAGCAACCCGGAGCGCCCGGTGCCGCGCTGGTCGAAGACGACCAGGTCGCGCGTGCGCAACGCCGGCGCGAGCTCCTCCGCGAACCCCTCCGTGATCGGTGTCGCCGCCTGTCCCGGGCCCCCCGCGAAGGCGAACACCGCTCCCCGCCGCCTGCGCGGGGCGCGCACGCGCTCGACGCGCAGCGAGATCCGGCCGGGCAGCGCCCCCGAGCGGTCGAGCGCCACGCGCACGCGCGCGCACTCGATGCCCGGCCCGAGGCCGACACGGTGATTGGCGGCAAAAGCGACGGCGTCGCCGTTGCCGGCGCAGGGACGAAAGCGCGTCGCGGCACCCGCCGGCGCCACCGCGACGGAAAAGGCAAGGGCCGCCACGATGGCGATGAGCGACCGTCGCACGCGGGCATTATGCCCTCCCGAGCGGCAGCCCCTGGCACGTGGGGGCGGTCACTAACCTCCCGGCCCGTGTTCTCCAAGGTGCTGGTGGCCAATCGCGGCGAGATCGCGATCCGCGTGACCCGCGCGCTCGAGGAGCTCGGGATCGCCTCGGTGGCGGTCTACTCCGAGCCCGATCGCGACGCGCCCCACGCCCGACGTGCATCCGAGGCCTACCTGATCGGCCCGGGGCCCGCCGCCGAGAGCTACCTCGCCGTCGAGCGCATCCTCGAGGTCGCGCGCCGCTCGGGCGCCGAGGCGATCCATCCCGGCTATGGCTTCCTCGCCGAGAACGCCGCCTTCGCGCGTGCCTGCGAGGCGGCCGGCATCGTCTGGGTCGGACCGCCGCCGGAGGCGATCGAGGCGATGGGCTCGAAGACCCGCGCCCGCGAGCTGATGCGCGCCGCGGGCGTGCCGATCGTGCCCGGCACGACGGCCCCGGTCGAGACGGCGGCCGAGGCCGCCGTGCTCGCCGAGCGCGAGATCGGCTACCCGCTCGCGGTCAAGGCGGCGGGCGGTGGCGGCGGCAAGGGATTTCGCGTCGCCCACGCCCCCGACCAGCTCGAGGCCGCCTTCGCGGGCGCCTCTGGGGAGGGCCTGCGCTTCTTCTCCGACCCGACCGTCTACCTCGAGCGCTACCTCGAGAACCCGCGCCACGTCGAGGTACAGGTGCTCGCCGACGGCCACGGGCACGTCGTCCACCTCGGCGAGCGCGATTGCTCGGTCCAGCGGCGCCATCAGAAGCTGATCGAGGAGAGCCCCGCTCCCGCCGTCGACGCCGAGCTGCGCGAGCGGATCGGCAGCGTCGGGGTGGAGGCCGCGCGCGCCGCCGGGTATCGCTCCGCCGGCACCGTCGAGGGGCTGCTCGAGGACGGCGTCTACTACTTCCTCGAGATGAACACCCGCGTGCAGGTCGAGCACTCGGTGACGGAGATGGTCACCGGAATCGACATCGTGCGCGAGCAGCTGCTGGTCGCCGCGGGCGAGCCGCTCTCGTTCTCGCAGGACGATGTCCGCCTCGCCGGCCACGCGATCGAGTGCCGCGTCAACGCCGAGGACGCTGCGAGCGGGTTCGCGCCCTCGCCCGGCCGGATCTCCGCCTACCGCGAGCCCGCGGGCCCCGGCGTACGCGTCGACTCTGGGGTGGAGTCGGGCTCTGAGGTATCGCCGCTGTATGACCCGTTGATCGCGAAGCTGATCGTCTGGGACTCGAATCGCGAGCGGGCGACCGCGCGCATGCTGCGCGCGTTGCACGAGTTCCAGGTCGAGGGCCCCGCGACGCTCGTCCCATTTCACCTGGCGCTGCTCGCGAGTGAGCAATGGCGCCGCGGCGAGACCTGTCGCGACCTCGTCGAGGACCGCCAGTGGCTTGCCGGCACGCGACCGGCCGAGAGCTCGCTCGACGGCGCGGGGGCGCCGCGCGCCGAGCCCGGGGTGGAGCGGACCTACGCCGTCGAGGTCTCCGGGCGGCGCTTCGACGTGCGCGTGATCGCGCCGCCGGGCGCCGGCGCCCCGGGC
>JACCXP010000316.1 GCA_013696905.1 Thermoleophilaceae bacterium | reverse complement strand
CCAAGGCACGGCGGCGAGCTCGGGCAGCGTGAGCTCGTCGCGCCCGTCGCGGGCGGCGGCGACCGGAGACGCCATCGCCCGGCGCTAGCCGCCGGCGATCGGGGCGCGCAGGATCACGAGGCCCTCGTGCGGGAGCTCGCGCACGTGCGTCGCACGACCCTCACCCTCGTCCAGCACGCCGATGTAGCCGCGGTCGAGCTCCTCGCGAAAGGCCACGACGGCCGCTTCGTAGCCGGCCTCGTCGCCGGCCGTCCACTCCGCCAGCGTCGAGTGGCCGGTGCGGTCCATGCGAATCAGTCGCGACATGCGGTTCCTCCTGGTGACGGGGCGATGGATGATAGGGGTGCGCGGGCCGGCCGAGGCCGGATCAGGACCACCACCCGGCTAGGCGAGCCCTTCGCCCACGAGCGCCGGAAGCTCGGCCACGCTCGCGAGGATGTGCGTGTGCCTGACGCGGCCGAGCGTGGTCGCGTCGGTGCTCCCGGTCAGGACCCCGACTACCGCCCGAGCCCCGGCGCCAACGCCGGCCTCGAGGTCGCGCACGGTGTCGCCGGCCACGAGCGCTCGATCGACATCCATGATCCCGGTCGCCTCCATCGCGCGAAAGATCATGTATGGAGCGGGGCGCCCGCGCGCGACCTCATCGCTGCAGACGACGGCGTCCACGACGGCATCGTCCCAGCCGACGGAGGTCAGCAGAGGATCGGCGACCGCGCGCTCGAAGCCGGTCGTGAGCGCGACCTTGACGCCCTCGGCGCGCAGCGCGGCCAGCGCGTCGGGGACGCCCTCGAACGGCGTCGGTGGCCGGCGACGGTAGGCATCGAGCAGGCGCTCCTGAAAGTCGTCGTAGACGCGGTCGACGGTCTCGGCCGGCGGTGCGCCCGAGGCGGCCAGGGACAGCAGCTCGCGGACGGCCTCGCGCTTGCCCGCGCCCATCCACAGGCGCACGTCGTCCGCGGAGGGCCGGCGACCGTTTGCGCCCACAGCTGCCCCCAGCGCCTCGTATACGGCGCCGTGCTCCTGAACGACCGTCCCGCCGATGTCGAGCGCGACGAGCTCGATCATGCAACCTCCATCCGCAGGAGCGCCGGCCGGGCGGGCGCCTGGCCGTTGTCGACGGCGAAGGTGACGAGATCTGGGCGGTAGCGGTCGTCTGACCACTCGCGCGGCTCGCCGGCGGCGCTCGTCGTCCGCCGGCGCTCACGCAGCAGCGGCGCGCCGAGGGGCACGTCCAGCAACTCGGCGTCGGTCGCGTCGGCGGCGATCGCGTCGAAGACGTGGCGAGCGACCGTCAGATCGACCCCCTCCCCCGTCAGGTACCCGAACAGCGAGCCGGAGTCCGGATCGAAGTCGAACAGCAGCCGCCCGACGGGCTCGACGAACGTCGTCCGCTCGACCATCACCGGCTCGCCGTCCAGCAGGCGCAAGCGCAGAAGCTCGACCACGGGCTCACCCGGGTCGAGCCCGAGAGCGTCGGCCGCGACGTTGCCGGCGGGGCGGCGAGCGACCTCGAGCGTGCGCTGACCGGCCTCCCGCCCGAGCAGCCGCGCCCAGCTCGAGAACGAGCGAAAGACCTCGAACGATTGCGCCATCGGCTGGGCGCGAACGACCGGCGGCTTGCCGCGCCCGCCTCCAATGACGCGTTCGGCGCGAAGGGTCGCCAGCGCCTGGCGCACCGGTCCACGCGAGGCGCCGAACTCGAGGCATAGCCGCGCCTCCGAGGGCAGCGAGGCGCCCACCGGCAGGTTCCCGGTGGCGATGCGCTGGCGCAACTCATCGGCCAGCTGCTGATGGAGAGGCGGGGCGGAAGCCAAGAAGTTGATTATACAAGTCCTTAACACGGGCGACGAACGGCGCCAGGCGGAATCGTCCTTTCCCCGTCTGGCACGCATGTGAAGAAACAGATTACCTGTATTGACAGGCTTTCGCCCGCCCCGCAGACTGCCGCCCCATGACCGCCGGCCCGCGCTCAGGCGACCGCTCGCACAACGGCTCCGCGCGCGCCGACGTGGCGATCGCGGGCGCCGGGATCGTCGGACTCGCGCACGCGGTCGAGACGGTTCGTCGCGGCCTCTCGGCGGTCGTCGTCGAGCGCGACGACCGGGCGCGCGGCGCCTCCGTGCGCAACTTCGGACACGGGTTCGTCAGCGCCCAGGCCGGCGACGCCCTCGTCGCGGCGCTCGAGGCGCGCGAGCGCTGGATCGAGCTGGCCCGGGAGGCGGGCTTCTGGCTGCTCGAGTGCGGCTCTATCGTCGTCGCGCGCGCGCTCCCGAAGAGCTCGCCGTGATGGAGGAGTAGGCAGCCGAACGCGTCGGTCAGGCGCGCGTCGTGACCGACGACGAGCTGCTCGCACACGCCCCGATCGCCCGCGACGGCGTGCTCGGCGGGCTCTCGCACCGATCGACTGCCGCGTCGAGCCGCGCGAGGCGCTGCCGGCCCTGGCTCGCTGGCTGGCCGAGGAAAGGGCGTGCGCTTCCACTGGGGGCCACCGTGGTCGACGTCGAGCCCGGCCTCGTGCGCACGAGCCGCGGCGACGTCTTCGCCGACTCGATAGTCCTTGCCACCGGTCACGACGTCGACGGACTCTTCCCGCGAGTCGCCGAGGACGCCGGCCTGCGCCGCTGCGCCCTGCACATGCTGCGCGTCGCCGCGCCCGGCGGGCGGCGCATCGAGCCGGCGCTCTTGACCGGGCTGGCGCTCTTGCGCTACCGGGGCTTCGCCGACTGCCCCTCGCTGCCCGCTGTCCGTGACCGGCTCGAGCGCGAGCGCCCCGATCTCCTGGCCGTCGAGATGAACCTGATGCTGACTCAGCGCCCCGACGGCGAGCTCGTGATCGGCGACACCCACGAGTACGCCGACACGCCGCCACCGTTCAAGGACGAGCGTCTCGACGACCTGATCCTCGAAGAGGCGGCCGCGCTGCTCGGCGTCGACCGTCTCGAGGTGCACGAGCGCTGGCAGGGCGTCTACGCGCACGCCCCCGACCGCGACTTCCTGATCGCGGCCCCGCTCGACGGCGTGCGCGTCGTGGCGGTCACCTCCGGAATCGGGATGACCACGGCCCTCGGCCTCGCGCCGCGCGTGCTCGACGACCTCCTCGCAACAGCGGCCTGACAACTCGACCACAAGGAGCCCCGATGAGACGCCCGAAGACACTCGCCCTACTTGCGCTCGCAGCCCTCGTCGCCGGCGGCTGCGGTGGCGGCGACGAGCCGAAGCAGGCAGCCGCCGCCGGCAGCTGCCCCGACGGTCGCGTGCGTTTCGGGATCGAGCCGTTCGAGGACCCGGCGAAGCTCCGCCCCGTGGTGTTCGCGC
>JACCXP010000303.1 GCA_013696905.1 Thermoleophilaceae bacterium | reverse complement strand
CTTGAGTGACAGTTTCTTTGGGACCCTGGAGGTGTCCGGCCGGTAGATCGGAGCTGGGCCCGTCTAGCGGAGTCCACCCGTGGCACCGTCGGTCCGTGCGAAGGTCGGGATTAGTCCCTCCGTCCCGGCGCCCACCGAGCAGTGGGGCGTCGACCAGTCGCCGCCGATCAAGTCCAGTCAGGAAGTGAGCGAAGGGCGCCCCGCGGGGCGCCCTTCGTGCTTCTCGCGGTCCTTATGCTGTAGTCGTGCCGCGCTCAGCGATCCCGTATCTGATCCTCGTGCCCATGATGGCGATGGTCCTGATCGGATTCGGGCTAATCAGCAACCGCAGCTGGCTGTTCTCGATCGGGTTCGGCCTTCTGCTCGCCGGCGTCGCGATCGTGATCACGCTGCGGCGGCAGGGACCGCGCTAGCACGCTGCGGCGGCAGGGACCGCGCTAGGCGGCGACGAGGTACTGCTGCCACGCCGGCGGGATCCGCGGCGTCGCGACGTGCACGAACACCGTTGGGCTCGGCGCCGCGGGCTTGTGGCGCGGGTGCATGCCGGCCTGCTGGGGCAGCCGGTCGCCCTTGCGGCGATTGCAGGGAGCACAGCAGGTGACGATGTTGTCCCACCCGGACGTCCCGCCCTTCGAGCGTGGGATCACATGGTCGACGGTGAGCGTCGAGCGCTCGCTGCCGCAGTACTGGCAGCTCCAGCGGTCGCGCGCGAACACCGCCCGGCGGGTGATCTTGCGGGAGTGGGCGTCGCGCGGGATGCGCACGTACGCGGTGAGCCTGATCACGACCGGGTGCGGCAGCGTGATGTTCTCGGCGTGAAGGCGCCACTCTGCCTCCTCGAGGACCTCCGCGCGCTCCTTGAGCAGGAGCACCGTCGCCCTGCGCACTGTGCACACGTTGATCGGCTCGTACGAGGCGTTGAGCACCAGCACCCGGCTCTTCGTGCCCCCGCGCTGCTCCGGCCGGGCGGCCGGCAGCGCGGGCCAGGGCGCTGGATCCTGGTCCACCACCCCCATCGCCGAGTCGTGGGCCGCGCTCGCCACGTCGAGTGGCAGTCTATCCGCGTGTGACCGGAAGCGGCGCGGATCGCCTCGCTTGGCGCTCAGGCCGCGGGGTAGGAGCCGAGCACTCGCAGCGTCCGCACGCGCTCGGAGAGGGCTGCCAGGGCGCTCGCGACCGCGGCGTCGCGCTCGCCCCCCTCGAGGTCGACGAAGAACATGTAGCGCCCGAGCTGCACGCGGCGCGGGCGCGACTCGATCCGCGTCAGGTTGATGTCGCGCTCGGCGAACTCTCCGAGCACGTCCACGAGCGCCCCCGGCGACGAGTCGTTGAAGCCCCAGAAGACGAGCGAGGTCTTGCTCGGGCCGGGGCCGGCAGACGGTGGTGCGGCGCCCGACCCCGCTCGCGCGAGCCAGACGAAGCGAGTGATGTTGTCGGAGCGGTCCTCGATCCCCTCCGCGAGCACGGAGCCCTCGTAGAGGCCGGCGGACAGGCGCGAGCCGATCGCCGCCCACGGCTCAGACGTCGCGAGCACGATGCGCACGGCCTCGGCGGTCGATGTCGTGGAGGCGTGTTCGACGCCGGTGAGCTGCTCGCGGAGGAAGCTCGCGCACTGGGCGAGCGCCTGCGGGTGCGAGACGACCCGGCGCACGGTCGCGAGCGCGGTCCCCGGCTGGGCGATCAGGCAATGACGGATCGGGTGCACGAGCTCGGCCACGATCCGCAGGTGGGGAGCCTCGATCGCGAGCGTGTCGAGCGTCGCGGTCACCGAGCCCTCGAGTGAGTTCTCGATCGGGACGACGGCGGCGTCGGCGTCGCCTTGCTCGACCGCCATCACGGTCTCATAGACCGTCGCATGGGCCTGCTCGCGCACGCCCGGGGGGGCCGAGGCGCGCAGCGCCTCCTCGGTGAAGGTGCCCGCCGGGCCGAGGAACGCGACCCGCATCGGCGCCGGGCTAACCGCTGCGCGCCGTGCTGCCCGCCTCGAGCGCCAGCTCGATCGCCTCGCGCTCCTCGGGCGAGAGCTCGAGCTCGGCCTCGCCCTCGTGGACCTGCTTGACGTAGATCCTCGCCTGGTCCCGGTGCAGGATCGAGGACATCACGATCCCCGACCGGCGGGCGTCGAGCAGGGCGATCGAGCTCGACTGATGCCCCGACATCTCGTTGTAGGCGTCGTAGCGCACGAGCGCTCGGTAGGTGATCGCGCCGTCGAGGCGCCGTTCGTCCTCGGTCAGGCGCTCGTCGAGCCTCATGAGCGATTCCTCGACGTACTCGCGCAGCTCGCCGAACCCGCGCTCGACCCGCTCGCCGTGGGCGACGAGGTCGCGGCGCTCGTGCCCGCCGAGCACCACCAGCTGCTCGGCCCGCAGTCGCCGTATCTTCATCGCGAGCACTGCGGCGGCGATCAGGGCGATGAGCGCGAGCCCGGCCGACGCGGCGGCGACGATCTCGCTCAGGTAGGGAATCGAGAGCATCGCCGGAGCGTAGCTAGCGGCTGAAGATCGCCGTGAAGGTCGCGCTGTTGTTGTCGCGCACGCGCTCGCCCGGCACCGGCGCGACCTGTACGCGGATCTCCACCGGCTGGCCGACCGGGGGCGTGTCGGCGAACGGGATCGTCACCGTCTCGGTCTGGCCGGCCTCGAGCGAGGGGATCTCCTCCTCGCGCGGCCGCCCGCTGCCCCTGATCGAGACGCTCACGCGCACGCCGGTCTCGGCGCTCTCGCCCTGGTTGGTGACCTGCACCGAGAAGGTCAGGCTCTCGCTGGCGGGCAGCTCGGAGGCGGCGCCCCCCTCGGCCAGCACGGTGCCGCCGGGGTCGACCGACACCTGTCCGAGCCCCGTGCCGTGGAGGCCCGGCGCCGTGGTGGTCGAGGCGTTGCCGCGGATGCGCTCGAGCCGATCTGAGACGACGTTCGGGCGCAGCCAGTCGATGTCGGGCAGGAACCGGCTGGCGCGCACGTCGGCCCCGGCCACCTGCTCGCTCGCGAGCACCGTGCGCACGCTCGGCGTGTATCGCTGCGAGTAGATGACGTCGCTCGCGAGGAAGTTCTGCATGCGCGCGGCGATCGAGGTCGTGGCGTCCGTCCGCTGTCGGCCCTGGTCGCCGAGCGCCGTCGGCACCGCCTCGCCGATCTGCGCCAGCCCGTCGCGGCGGAACTCGAGCGTCTGCACGAGGTAGCGGTGCGCGTCCGTCATCTCGTCCGAGGGCTGCTCGAGGTCGCGTGCCCGATCGACCAGGCGCGCCGCCTGCACGCGGAACCCGTTGACGTCGTTTGCGAGGTCGACCGGGCTGCGCCCGCCGCCCGGGTTGCCGAGCAGCTCGAACAGCGACTCGCTCTCCTGGTTGGACTCCTGGACGATCGCGCCGACGTCGCGGACGTAGTCGCGGTGGGCGCGCTCCTCGCGCGAGTCGAAGCACGCCCGCGCCCCGAAGACGAGCAGCAGTACGAGCACGACGAGCGCCACGACGGCGAGGCCGCGCCTGACCCAGAGCGTCTGGGGATCGGGCGAGCCGTCCTCGCGGCCGCCGCGGCGATTGGTCGGTCTGTCGGTTTCGTCGATGTAGGACATGAGTGTCGTGGGAGCGGACCGGCGCGAAGTATGACCGCCGGATCGGCGCTAGGCCCGCGCGGACAGGCAGGGAGGCGGGTTCTCGGGCCGAACCTCAACAGGGCATGGAGACGCAATCGCCCCCAGACGCTCCCCCCTCGCGTGCTCTGACGCGGCGCTTGCCGCCGGGCTCGGACGTGTCCGAGCGAGCGACGGCGACCGGTGAGCCGGTGCTTGGGCGCTATCGCCTCGAGCGCCGCCTCGGCGCCGGCGGATACGGCGTCGTCTGGCTCGCCGCGGACGAGACGCTCGAGCGCTCGGTCGCGGTCAAGGTGATCGACGTCGCCGAGGAGGGAGTCGATCGGGAGCGCGCCGTCCGTGAAGCGCGCGCGGCGGCCCGGCTGAACCATCCGGGCATAGTCGCGCTCTACGAGCTGGGTAGCGACGCAGAATCGGTGTACCTCGTCTCGGAGCTCGTACGCGGCTCTTCGCTCGCTCGCCTGATGCACGCCGGAGAGCTCTCGGACCGGCGCATCGCACGGATCGGCACCGTGCTCTGCGACGCGTTGGATCACGCCCACGCGCAGGGTGTGATCCATCGCGACATCAAGCCCCAGAACGTGATCGTGCCGAGCGAGCCCGCGTCGGGTGCGGGGGTGGCCAAGCTGACCGACTTCGGCGTCGCCCACCTCGTCGACGACGATCCGCTCACGCGCACGGGAGACGTCGTCGGCACCCTTGCATACATGGCGCCCGAGCAGGCGCGCGGACGGGCAGCCGGCGAGGCCGCCGACGTCTACTCGCTCGCCCTGACGCTGTACGAGGGATTCGCCGGCGACAATCCCGTTCGGGCCGGGGGCCCGGCGGCGACCGCGCGACGCGTCGGCCGCCCGCTTCCCCGCCTCGGCGCCCGCCGCCGCGACCTGCCTTCGCAGCTGTGC
>JACCXP010000232.1 GCA_013696905.1 Thermoleophilaceae bacterium | reverse complement strand
AGTGTCGAGGAAGCCTCCGCCGATGGCGTCCTCGGGGGCGAAGGCGATCGCGTGGAGCACGCCGTCGAGCGCCCCCCAGCGCGAGCCCAGCTCGTCCGCCAGGGCGGCGAAGTCCTCGGGCTTGTTTACGTCCAGCTCGAGCACGTCGGGCGTGTCGGGTAGGCCGCCCGCGGCCCGCTCGGTCATCCTGCGCGCGCGGCCGAAGCTCGTCAGCACGACCTCGGCCCCCTGCTGCTGGGCCTGCTCGGCGACCGCATAGGCGATCGACTGCTTGGTCATCACCCCGGTTATCAGCAGACGCTTGCCTTCGAGAATCATCGCTACACCGACCCTTCGCCCTCAGCGGGCTGTTCCTGCTCGGACTCGGCCGGCTCGGACTCGGCTTCGGGGTCAGCCTCGCCCCGCACGACCGCTTCGACCTTGGCCCTGATCACAAGCTCGTCATCCTGGTTGAGTATCCGCCATTCCCATGACTCGAGGCCGCGCCCCTCGTCCGCTCGCGCGAGCTTGACGTCGACGTGGATCGTGTCCCCGATGCGCACCGGCCGCTTGAAGACGACGTCCTCGAAGCGGCGCAGCGCGACAACGCGCTCGGGATCGAGCGGGACGAGCCCGACTGCGTAGGAGAGCACCAGCATCCCGTGCGCAAGGATGCCGCCGAACGGGCCCGCCTCGGCCCACACGGCGTCGGTGTGCTGGGGATGGTGATCGCCGGTCAACCCCGAGAACGCGACGATGTCGGCTTCGGTGATCGTTCGCCCGCGCGTCATGCCGCCTCCATGCAGAGCACCGCGTTGTGCCCGCCGAAGCCGAAGGAGTTCGAGATCGCGCACAGCGGCCTTCCGTTGCCCTCGAGCGCCCTGGCCTCGCCGGGCACGTAGTCGAGGTCGCACGACTCGTCGCGCTCTTCCCAACCGACCGTCGGGGGCGCGACTCCACGTCGCAGGGCGAGCGCCGTGGCGGCGGCTTCGACGGCGCCGGCGGCGCCGAAGGTGTGCCCGATCGCCGACTTCAGCGAGGACACCGGGATCTCGCGGGCCCGCTCGCCGAGCGCTTGCTTGAGCGCCTCGGTCTCCGAAGCGTCGTTGAGGGAGGTCGAGGTGCCGTGGGCGTTTACCCAATCCACGCCGTCGGGCCCGACCTCTGCGTCTGCGAGCGCGAGCTCGATAGCCCGCGACGCGCCGTCGCCCGAGGGCTCGGGCGCCGTCAGATGGTGCGCGTCTGCCGTCGCCCCGTAGCCCGTCACGTAGCCCAGCACCTCGGCGCCACGCTCGCGTGCAGACTCTTCGGACTCGAGCACGAGCGCCGCCGCGGCCTCGCCCATCACGAAGCCGTCGCGGCGAGCGTCAAACGGGCGCGAGACACCGCTCGGCGAGGTCGCGCCCATGTTCGCAAAAGCCGCCTGGGCGAACGGCGTGAGGCCCGCCTCGGCACCTCCCGCCACGCAGGCGTCAGCGTCACCGTGCTGCACCATGCGCACCCCGGCGCCAAGCGCGTGGGCGCCCGCCGCGCAGGCCGACACCGTTCCGTAGCACTGTCCCTTCAAGCCATGGCGCATGGCTACGACCCCGGAGGCCGCGTTGGCCATCATCATCGGCACCGCGAGCGCGGAGACCGCCTCGGCGCCGCGCTCGCGCAGCACCTCGAGCTGGTCCTCGATCGTGCCGATGCCACCTATTCCCGTGCCCATGACACACCCCGTGCGCCCGGGATCCACCGGTGGCTCGTCGTCCCAACCCGCCTGGGAGAGCGCCTCACCGCACGCCACCAACGACAACTGGGTGAAGCGGTCCGCGCGTCGGGCCGTCTTGATGGAGAGATGCTCCTCGGGGTCGAACTCACGGCAGCGGCCAAACCCATCCTCGATCCCCGACTCGCCCGCCGACCAGCGCTCTATGAGCCCGTCGGCGCCGACCCCGAGTGGAGTGACGGCCCCGATCCCCGTGATCGCGACCCGCCGGGTCACGACCCGGCTCGCTCCGCGACGAAGTCGACGGCATCGCCGACGGTCTTCATCTCCTTCATGTCCTCCTCCTTCATCTTCACGCCGTACTCCTCCTCGACGATCTGCGCAAGCTCGACGAGATCGAGCGAGTCCACATCGAGCGACTCCCAGTCGGCATCGCGCTTGACGTCGTCGCGCTCGGCGCCAAAGCTCACGAGCGCCTCGGTCATGCGCTCCTCGATCTGTTCCTTGGTTGCAGCAGCCATTCTGTGTTGCTCCTTTCGGACGGCGACCGCTACGCGGTCAGGCCGCCATCTACGGTCAGGGTCGTGCCATTGACATAGGAAGCGTCGTCCGAGACGAGGAAGCGCACGCAGGCCGCCACCTCCTCGGGGGTTCCGGCGCGTCGCGCCGGGATCGCCTTCAGCATCTCGTCGCCGATGTCCTCGGTCAACTCGGTTTCCACAAGCCCGGGCGCCACGGCGTTGACGGTGACCGAGCGGCGCGCCACCTCGGCCGCGACCGTGTGCGTGAATGCGATCAGCCCGGCCTTCGAGGCGGCGTAGTTGGCCTGGCCGGGGTTCGCGCGCTGGCCGACGATCGAGGCGATGTTCACAACGCGGCCGAAGCGTTCCCGCATCATCGGACGTAGGGCGCGCCGGGTGGTGCGAAAGGCGGCGGACAGGTTGGTCTCGATCACCCGGTTCCAGGCGTCGTCCTTGAGCTGGGGCGAGAGGCCGTCGTCGCGCACGCCGGCGTTGTTAACGAGCACCAGGACGGGGCCGAAGTGCTCCTCGAGGGAGGTGAACAACTCGTCCGCGGCGGAGGGATCGGCCACGTCTGCGCGCAGCGCGAAGGCGCGGCCGCCGGCTTCCTCGATCTCGCCCACGACGCGCTCGGCGCCCTCCTGGTCGCTGCGGTAGTTGATCCCGACGGGCCATCCCTCGGCGGCAAGCAAGCGTGCGGTCGCGGCGCCGATCCCGCGAGAGGCGCCGGTCACGAGCGCACAGCCCTTGGCCTTTTCCTCAGGCACTGGCTGCCTCGGCCGGCTCCGGCGCGGTCACTTCGACATCGTCCAGCGTACGCTTCACGAGCCCGGTCAGGACCTTGCCGGGCCCCGTCTCCACGAACCTGCGCCCGCCGGCGGAGTGGACGGCGTGCAGGACCTCGACCCAGCGTACGGTCGACACGAGCGCCTTCGCCAGGGCGTCGCGGGGATCGTCGTCGAAGGGGGCGGCCGTGACGCACGAGTACACGGGGGCGCGCGGCCTTCGGACCTCGACCTCCCCCATCGCCGCCAGGAAGGGCTCCACGACGTGCTCGAGCAGGGGCGAGTGGAAGGCGCCGGCGACCGGCAGCCGCTTCGCCCTCAGATCCCCCTCGCTCGCCTCGGCCTCGGCCGCCTCGATCCCGGCGATGGGGCCGGAGAGCACGATCTGCTCCGGGGCGTTGTCGTTGGCGACCACGAGGTCGTTGCCCTCGGCCAGCGCCTCGGCCTCGCTGCGCTTGGCGAGCACGGCCAGCATGCCGCCCGGGGTCTCTACGGCCGCGCGGTCCATCAGCCGCCCGCGCTCGACGACGATCTGAAGCCCGTCGTCCTCGCTCAGGGCCCCCGCCGCCACCAGCGCGGTGATCTCACCGAGGGAGTGGCCCGCGTAGAGATCCGCCTCGGGGCGCCCGAGGCGCTCGAACCCAGCGATCGCGGCACAGAAGATCGCGGGCTGCGCGAACCGCGTGCCATCCGCGACCCGCGGGAAGGGGTCCTCACCGACGGCGGCGGTGACGCGCTCGGCCAGATCCGGACGCAGCTTGGCGACGGTCTCGGCCATCTCGGGCTCCTGGCTGCCCTGGCCGGGAAACAGTAAGACGAATTCGCTCATGCCCGAGTCCTACCCGTTAGCACGCCGGTTGCAGGAGACCCGGCGAGGCGAACCCCCCACCCGGGGGGTTACAGAGGGGGCGCGGTGCTTTGACGCCATCCTAAGTTCTCCAACTAGTCAGCCCGAGACGCTCGGCGCGCTGGACCGCCTCGGCCCGGTTGCGCACGTCGAGCTTGCGGTAGAGGGCACTCGTGTGCTCCTTGATGGTGTGCGGGGAGAGGTACAGCTGCGCAGCGATCTCACGGTTCGTGGCGCCGGAAGCCATCAGGCCGAGCACCTCGCGCTCGCGGTCGGTGAGCGACGTCGCCGGTTGCTCGGCGCGCGGGGCGAAGACGGTCCGCCCGCCGGCGACCATGCGCACGGCCCGCGTGATGTCGCGCGCCGCCCAGTCCTTGGGCACGAAGCCGGACGCGCCCGCGGTCCTGGCCGCCTCGGGCGAGATCCAGCCCGCACCCGAGATCAGCAGCACCCGTGTGCGCGGTGAGTCGCGGCGCAGCGCCTCGCACAGCTCGGCCCCCGACTGATCGCCGAGGAACAGGTCCACGAGCGCGACGTGCGGGTCGTAGCGGGCCGCGAGCTCGAGCGCCTCCTCGCTCGTGCGCGCACTCAGGCAACGCTCGACCCAGGGCTGCTCGGTGAGCAGCAGCCGGAAGCCCCAGTGCACGACGTCGTGGTCGTCCACCACGAGCAGACGCAGCCGCCGGCCATCGTTCGCCTCGGCGTCGCCTCTCCTGGCCGACCCGCTCACCGGCCCGGTGCAACCAGGCGCACGTGCCACTCGCCAGGCGGCCCGGCCCCGAACTCCAGCACCCCGCCGCACTGGAGCGCCTCGAAGGTGGCCAGCCGCAGCCCCATCCCGGTGCCCCGGCTCCCGTTGCCCGCGCGTACGCCGTCGTTTCGGACCTCGAGCGTGTAGGCCCCGTCCACCTGGCCGACCCTCACCGATACGAAGGATGGCTCGGCGTGGCGGTCGGCGTTTCGCAGCGCCTCCGCGAGCACCGACTGCGCGATCGGCTCGAGCTCGTCGGGCAGCGGAGGGTCGAGCTCCCAGCTCACCTCCACTCCGAGCCGGGTGTAGTGGCGTGTCAGGCGCGCGAGCTCCTCCCGCAACGTCACGTCGGCGCGCCTCGGCGCCACGGCTCCCAGCGGCCGCGAGAGCGCCGTGCGCAGATCGACGAGCGCTCCTTGGATCTCGTCGGCGCAGCGCAAGCGCTCCGCCTCGTCGAGGTCGCGCCCCGATCCGAGGGCGAGGTAGACACCGAAGACCCGCTGAATCACGCGCTCGTGGACCTCGCGCGCCAGCTCGATCTGGCCGCCCAGCTGGCGCGCCTGCTCGTGCTCAGTCGTGGCGATCTGCGCGCTCGCGGCGAGCGCGGCCGTCTTGCCGAGCAGCCACATCGCGTGACGCTCGGGCTCTGTCAGCTCGAGGCGGTCCCCCCCGCGGTCGGCGAAGATCACTCCCAGCCAGCGTCCGCCGGCGCCGACGGGGGTGCAGGTC
>JACCXP010000250.1 GCA_013696905.1 Thermoleophilaceae bacterium | reverse complement strand
GGGCTCGGTGTCACGGGCCCGCTACTGCGCGCGACGGGCGACCCGTGGGACCTGCGCAAGGCGATGCCCTACTCGAGCTATGACCACTTCGACTTCAAGATCCCGGTCGGCACGGTCGGCGACAACTACGACCGCTACCGCGTGCGCCTGGCCGAGATGCGCGAGTCGCTCGCGATCGTCGAGCAGGCACTCGACGGCCTGCCCGAGGGCCCCTTCATCACGAACAACCGCAAGGTCGCGCTGCCGCCGCGGCACGAGCTCGCGACCTCGATGGAGGCGCTGATCCACCACTTCAAGCTCGTCACCGAGGGCTTCCGCGTGCCGCCGGGGGAGATCTACTCACCAATCGAGTCGCCGCGCGGCGAGCTCGGCTGCTTCGTGATCGCCGACGGCTCCGCAAAGCCCGCGCGCGTGCACATGCGCGACCCCTCGTTCGTGAACCTCCAGTCGCTCAAGCACATGGGCGAGGGCACGCTGCTCGCAGACCTCGTGACGTCGCTCGCGATGCTCGACCCGATCCTCGGTGGGATCGACCGATGAGCCGCGACGCGAGCCTCAGTCGTGACGAGGCCCTGCGCGGCGATCGCACCATTGCCTCGGCCCGCAACGTGGCCTCGACGAAGCCCTCGGTCGGCTCCGGCTGGGACCGGCCCGCCGACCTGACGAAGGACCCGGCGATCGTGCCCCAGCTCGCCGAGACGCCCGTGCCCGAGCACCTGCGCGTCGAGATCGAGGGCTACATGGCGCGCTACCCGGAGCGCCGCTCGGCCGTGATCCCTGCGCTCCACGCCGCCCAGCGCGTGCACGGCTGGTGCTCCCCCGAGGCGATGCGCCAGGTCGCCGCCGTGATGCGGGTGACGCCCGCCTACCTGTCCTCGATCGCCTCCTTCTACGACATGCTGAACGAGGAGCCGGTCGGCCGCCACGCGATCTACGTCTGTACGAGCGTCGCCTGCCACCTGTCGGACGCGAAGCGCGTGTTCGACGCCATCGCGGAAGCTGGGGCCGACCTCGAGGACACCCAGATCCGCGAGTTCGAGTGCCTCGGCGCCTGCGACATGGCCCCGATGGCCTCCGTCGACGGCCGCTACATCGGACCGCTCGACGTGAGCGATGCGCACGAGATAATCGCCGCCGTGCGCGAGGGACGGGCGCCGCTCCCCGGACGTGGTCTCGAGGACTCAGACCAGCGGGTCCCGGACCGAGGGGGAGCGTGAGCGGAAACGTCGTCAGGCTGCTCGAGCACCTCGACGAGCCGGGCCTGGCGGAGATCGACACCTACGAGCGCCTCGGCGGCTACCGCGCACTGCGCAAGGCGCTGTTCGAGATGGACTCCGAGTCGATCCTCGCCGAGCTGAAAGGCTCAGGCCTGCGCGGGCGCGGCGGAGCCGGCTTCTCGATGGGCATGAAGGCAGGCTTCATGCCGCAGGGCACGATGGACAAGTACCTCTGCTGCAACGCCGACGAGTCCGAGCCCGGCACGTTCAACAACCGCGTGCTGATGCAGCGCAACCCGCACCTGCTGATCGAGGGGATCGTGATCGGGGCGGTCGCCGCCGGCGCCAACAAGGCGTTCATCTACATCCGCGGCGAGTACGAGCTACAGGCGGGCATCCTCGAGCGAGCGGTGGCCGAAGCCTACGACAAGGGCTTCCTCGGCGAGGACATCCTCGGCTCCGAGCACAGCGTGTCGCTCGTGGTGCACCGCGGCGCCGGGGCATACATCTGCGGCGAGGAGTCGGCGCTGCTCGACTCGCTCGAGGGCAAGCGAGGCAACCCGCGTCTGAAGCCGCCGTTCCCGGCCAACCGCGGCCTCTACCAGGGCCCGACGCTGATCAACAACGTCGAGACGCTCTGCAACGTGCCGGCGATCATCACGAACGGCGCCGACTGGTTCAAGCAGCTGGGGACGGAGAAGTCCGCCGGCACCAAGGTGGTGTCGGTCTCCGGCAGCGTCCAGCGCCCCGGCAACTACGAGGTCGTGCTCGGCACGCCGGTGCGAGAGATCATCTACGGCCTCGCGGGGGGTCCGCCCGAGGGACGCACCGTGAAGGCGTTCTTCCCCGGCGGATCGTCCGCGCCGGTGTTGACGGGCGACGACCTCGACCTCACCTACGACTTCGAGACGATGGCCGAGGCCGGCTCGATGCTCGGCTCGGGCGCGATCATCGTGATCGACGACTCGCAGCCGCTGGTGCCGCTGGCGCTGCGCCTGGCCCAGTTCTACCGCCACGAGTCGTGCGGCAAGTGCACTCCCTGCCGCGAGGGCACCAACTGGACGGTGAAGATGCTCGAGCGGATCGACGCCGGCGAGGCCACGCCGATGGACCTCGAGATCATGGCCCAGGTCCAAACGAACATCATCGGCAACTGCCTGTGCGTGCTCGGCGACTCGATGGCGATGCCGATCGGGTCGATGATCGCGAAGTTCCGCGACGAGTTCGAGCGCCACATCGAGCAGGCACGCGAGCGCAACGAAGCTGCGCTCGCTGAGCCGCTCGGCGCCGGCGAGCTCGCCGCCTCGGGCTTCTCCGGACCCGCCTGATCTCGATGCCCCGCCCCGAGCCCAACTTCATCTCGTTCGAGATCGACGGCCGCGAGGTGCGCGCGCCCGAGGGCTCGATGCTGGTCGACGCCGCCAAGCTCGGCGACGTCGAGATCCCGGTCTTCTGCTACGAGCCGAAGCTCGGCGCGCCGGTCGGCGCCTGCCGCATGTGTCTGGTGGACATCGAGGGCATCCCGAAGCTCCAGACCGGCTGCTCGACGCCGGTCAAGGACGGCATGGTCATCCACACGCGGACCGAGCGCGTGAAGGAGGCGCAGGAGGCCGTGGTGGAGTTTCTGCTCATCAACCACCCGCTCGACTGCCCGGTCTGCGACAAGGGCGGCGAGTGCCCGCTGCAGGACGTCTCCTTCGGCTGGGGCGGCGGCAAGACGCGCTTTATCGAGCCCAAGCGCCACTTCAAGAAGCCGCTCGAGCTCTCGCCGCTGATCGCGATCGACCGCGAGCGCTGCATCCTCTGCTACCGCTGCGTGCGCTTCTCCCAGGAGCTGAGCGAGGACTACCAGCTCGTCCTGCACGACCGCGGCGCGGCGACCTTCGTCGGCACCTTCGACGGGCATCCGTACGTCGCGCCGTTCAGCGGGAACATCATCGAGCTGTGCCCCGTAGGCGCGCTCACCTCGCGCCCGTACCGCTTCCGCGCCCGGCCGTGGGACATCGAGGCGTCCGGGTCGGTCTGCACGCTGTGCCCCGCGCAGTGCAACGTCGCCTTCACCGTCCGCGACGACCGCGTCCTGCGCGTGACCGCGCGCGAGAACGAGGAGGTCGACGACGGCTGGCTCTGCGACAAGGGCCGCTTCGCCTACCAGTCCGTCCACGCCGAGGAGCGCATCGTCGCGCCGATGGTCCGCGAGGGCGGGGTGTTGCGCGAGGTGTCGTGGGAGCGCGCGCTGGACACGGCGAAGGCGGCGCTGGCGGAGTCCGGTGGCCGCGTCGCGGGCCTGGCCGGAGGCGAGACGACCAACGAGGAGGGCTTCCTGCTCCAGCGCCTCGTGCGCGACGTGCACGGCTCGCCGCACCTCGACTCGGGCGCCCCGCTGAGCCGCGAGGGGCTGCTCGCCTTGGGCGACCCTGGGTGGCAGGCGACGGTGGCCGACCTGGAGTTCGCCCACACCCTCCTCGTGCTCGGCACGGAGCCCGTCGACGATGCGCCGATCCTCGATCTGCGCCTGCGCAAGGGCGTGCGCCGCAATCGCGTGAAGCTCGCGGTGGCGACGTCGCGGCCCTCCTCGCTGGACCCGAAC
>JACCXP010000228.1 GCA_013696905.1 Thermoleophilaceae bacterium | reverse complement strand
ATCAAGGAGCTCGCGGACTCCGGGGCGCTCGGCAGGATCCACTATCTCTACTCGAACCGCCTCAACCTCGGGCAGCTGCGCCAGGACGAGAACGCGCTGTGGTCGCTCGGCGCTCACGACGTGTCGGTGGTGCTGCGCCTCGCGGGGGAGGAGCCGCACGAGCTGCAGGCGTTCGGCGAGAGCTACATGCGCGCGGGGGTGGAAGACGTGGTCTTCTGCTACCTGCGCTTCCCGTCCGGGATCGCCGCGCATCTCCACCTGTCCTGGCTCGACCCGCACAAGGAGCGCCGCCTGACGGTGGTCGGCTCGAAGCAGATGGCGACCTTCGACGACATGGAGCTCGAGCGCAAGGTGACCGTCTACGACAAAGGCTTCGACGAGGACTTCTCCTCCTACGGCGAGTACATCGCCCGCTCGGGGGACGCGTGGAGTCCGCGCGTCTCGAACGAAGAGCCGTTGCGGATCGAGTGCCGGCACTTCGTCGAGCGTGTGCGCGACGGCGCCGAGTCGCGCTCTGGTGGCGAGCAGGGACTGCTGGTCGTGCGCGTGCTGGAGGCCCTCCAGCGCTCGCTCGAGGAGAGCTCCCGTGCTGCGCTCGTCTGAGCGCGCCCCGGGGCTGCTGCTCGGAGACGGTGTCGCGCTCCCCGACTCGGTGGAGATCGGCGCGAACGTCGTGGTCCACGAGGGGACCGTGGTCGGCGAGGGCGCGCGCATCCAGGATGGCGCCGTGCTCGGCAAGCCGCTCGCGCTGGGCCCTCAGTCGACGGCCTCGAGCGAGCTACCACCGGCGCTCGTCGTCGGCGAGGGGGCGACGATCTGCGCAGCGGCGGTCGTGCTCGCGGGCGCACGCGTAGGAGCGCGTGCGGTGGTCGGAGACCAGGCCCACGTGCGCGAGCGCGCCTCGCTCGGCGAGGGGTCGGTGGTGGGCCGCGGCTCCGCGATCGACAACGACGTCTCGATCGGCGCGCGCGTGCGCATCCAGACCGACTGCTACCTGACCGCCTACTCGCTCGTCGAGGACGACGTGTTCGTGGCTCCACGAGTGATGACGACAAACGACAACGCGATGGGCCGTCACGAGCGAGGGCAGCGGCTGCAGGGAGCCACGCTGCGCCGCGCCTGCCGGGTCGGCGCCGGCGTCCTGCTGCTGCCCGGGATCGAGGTGGGCGAGGAGGCGTTCGTCGCCGCCGGGTCGCTCGTCACCCGCGACGTGAGCGCTCGCTCGGTCGTGATGGGGACGCCCGCGCGGGCGATCCGCGAGGTGGCCGAGGCGGACCTGCTCGAGCGCTGGCGCTGAGCGGCCGGCGGCGCCTAGGGCAGCTCGCCCGGCGCGACCAGCGGCGCCGCGCCGGCGTAGCGCTCGGCGGCCTCGGTCCAGATCATCTGCTCGCGGCCGGGGCCGACGCCGACCATCACGATCGGCACGCCCAGGAAATCGCTCACGAAGGCGAGGTAGTCGCGCGCGGCGTCGGGGAGATCGTCGAGCCGGCGGGCGGCGGATATGTCCTCGTCCCAGCCCGGCATCTCGACGTAGTCGGCGCTCGCCTTGTGCAGGATCGACTGGTGGTAGGGGTACTCGTCGAACGACGCCCCCTCGGGGCCGAGGTAGCGAACCGCCACCGACAGCGGGTGGATGCCCGTCAGCACGTCGAGTTTCGTGACCACCATCCCGCTCATCCCGTTCAGGCGAGCCGCGTAGCGCAGCGCCACGAGGTCGATCCAGCCGGTGCGCCGGGCCCGGCCCGTGGTGGTGCCGAACTCCCCGCCGACGGTGCGCATGCGCGCGCCGATGTCGTCGTCGAGCTCGCTCGGGAAGGGCCCGGCCCCGACGCGCGTGACATAGGCCTTGGCGATCCCCCAGACGTCGTCGATGTCACGCGGGCCGACCCCCGCGCCCACGCAGGCAGCCCCGGCGACCGGGTTCGACGACGTCACGAACGGGTAGGTGCCGTGGTCGATGTCGAGCAGGGTGCCCTGCGCCCCCTCGAAGACCACCAGCTCGTCGCGGTCGAGGGCCTCCCAGGTGAGGCGAGTCGTGTCGGCTATGTAGGGCTCGAGGCGGTGCCCGAGCGTGCGGTAGTCCTCGGTCATCGTGTGCAGGTCGAGCGCGGGATCCTTGGCGAAGGGTCGCAGCGTCTGGCGCTTGGGCTCCATCGCGGCGTAGATCTTCTGGCGCAGGATCTTCTCGTCGAGCAGGTCCTGCATCCGGATCCCGAGCCGCGCCGCCTTGTCGGCGTAGCACGGGCCGATGCCGCGCCGCGTGGTGCCGATCTGGAGCTTCCCGAGCCGCACCTCGCCGGCGTGGTCGAGCAGCATGTGGTAGGGCATGATCAGGTGGGCGTTGGCCGAGATTCGCAGCCCGCCGGGATCGATGCCGCGACGCCTGAGCTCCTCGATCTCAGCCGTAAGGACGCTCGGGTTGACCACGACGCCGTTTCCGATCACGCATTTCTTGCCGGGATGCAGGATCCCGGACGGCACCAGGTGGAACTTGAACGTCTCCCCGCCGCGGACGATCGTGTGCCCGGCGTTGTTGCCGCCCTGGAAGCGCACGATCATGGCCGCCCGCTGGGCGAGCAGGTCGGTCACCTTTCCCTTGCCCTCGTCGCCCCACTGGGCGCCCACTATCGCCAGTCCGGCCATGACGAGCGAGTCTAGGTGGAGCGCGGGCCCGGGGAGTGGGGCTACCCCGTGCGGGCCATGCGCAGGTCGCGGCCCATGATGTGGAGCGGGTCGCCGCAGATCTCGGCGAGACGCGAGACGGTGCGCGCGCCCACCTGCTCGCGCAGCTCGTCGAGGTTGGTGAGGTTCGAGGTGACCACGATCGAGCGCTCGCTCTGCCAGCGCTCGTTGACGATCGAGTAGAGCTGCTCGAGCACCCAGTCCGTGCGGCGCTCGGCGCCGAGGTCGTCGAGGTGGAGCAGGTCGACGTCGCAGAGGCGGCGGAAGAGCTCGGAGTATGTGGTCGTCGTGCGCTGCTCGAAGGTCTCCTTGATGTCGGCGAGCAACCGCGGCACCGAGTAGATCGCGACGGAATGCCCGGCCTCGATCGCCGCCTTCGAGATCAGCATCGCGAGCGAGGTCTTGCCGGTGCCGACGTCGCCCTGGAACCATGCTCCGTCGCCGGCCGCGATCCGCGCGTCGATCGCGCCGGTGAACAGGCGCACCTCGCGCAGCACCACCGGGTCGAGCTCGCGCACCGGGTTGCGGTCGAACGAGACACCCTGGAAGCGCTTCGGGATGCCCGTGCCCATGCGCCGCCCCTTGGCCCGGCTGACACGGATCTCGCGGCACTCGCACGGGCGCGCGTCGCCGGACTCGTCGAGTACCCAGCCCGAGCCGTCGCAGGCGCCCTTCGGACAGAAGTCGGTGAAGCTCACGGGAGGTCGTCGCGCGGCGGCGGCCCGTCGAGGGCGCGCTCGCGGTAGAGGTTCGCGAACTTCGGATAGCGAGCCAGGAAGGTGAGCGCGACCTCGCCGACAGGGCCGTTGCGGTGCTTCGCGACGATCAGGTCGGCCTCGCCGGGGCGTTCAGTGTCCTGCGGGTTGTAGTACTCGTCGCGATAGATGAAGACGACGAGGTCGGCGTCCTGCTCGATCTGGCCAGACTCACGCAGGTCGGAGAGGAGCGGGCGCTTGTCGGGCCGCGCCTCGACGGCCCGCGAGAGCTGCGACACCGCGATCACGGGGATCTGGAGCTCGCGTGCGAGGATCTTGAGTCCGCGCGAGATCTGGCCGATCTGCTCGACGCGGTTGGTGCGCGAGTCCTCGGGGCGCATCAGCTGGAGGTAGTCGACGATCACGAGCCCGAGTGGCTGGCGCGAGTGCAGCCGGCGCGCCTTGGCGCGCAGCTCGAGGATGCCGATGTCGCTGGAGTCGTCGACGTAGAGCGGCGAGGCGGCAAGCTTCTGCGTCGCCTTGATGACCTTCGGCCAGCGGTCGGGCTTGACTCTGCCCTTGCGCAGCTCGTCGCCGCTCAGCTTCGCCTGTGAGCCGATGAAGCGCTGGGCGAGCTCGGTCTCCGACATCTCGAGCGAGAACAGAGCCACGGGGCGGCCGTGATCGAGCGCGGCGTTCTCGGCGATGTTCGTGACGAGCGCAGACTTGCCCATCGAGGGCCGCGCCGCGATCACGATCAGGTTGCCGGGCTGCAGCCCGCCGGTGATCTCGTCGAGCTCCTTGAAGCCGGTCGGCGTGCCGGTCAGCGAGATGCCCTCGCGCGAGATGCGCTCGAGCTTGTCGAGCTCGTCGTGGAGGACTTCCTCGATCGCCCGCAGCTCGCCGCTCAAGTCGTCGTTGGTGATCCGGAACAGGGCAGCCTCGGCGCGCTCGACGAGCTCGCGCGGGTCGCCAGGGAAGGTGTACGCCTGCTGCTGGACCTCCTGGGTGGTCCGGATCAGCTGCCGCATGACGGAGTGGTCCTTGACGATGCGCGCGTACTGGCGCGCGTGACCGGCGGAGACGACCGAGCTCGCGAGCCGATGGACGTACTCGGCCCCTCCCGCCTCCTCGAGCTCGCGGCCGCGATCGAGCTCCTCCGAGACCGTCAGCGCGTCGACCGCGCCCGGCTCGGGCTTCTCCTTCAACCGCTGCATCGCCCGGAAGATCAGGCGATGGCGCTCGCCGTAGAAGTCGCCGGCTCTCAGGGCGACGTCGACCATGATCCAGTCGAGCGCCTGGTCGGAGAGCAGGATCGACCCGAGCACCGAGGACTCCGCCTCCATGTTCTGCGGCGGCAGCTGGCCGGCCGCCTCGGGTGGCAGCGAGACGGCCATCAACGCCGGCCAGCGCCGCTGCGGCGGGGGGTGCCTGCGAGAGCCGGCACGCGCGGCCGCTACTGCGGCGTGACGATCGTCTTGACCTCGGCCATCACGCCGTCGTGCACCTCGACGGCCACCATATGCGTGCCGGTCGTGCGGATCGGCTGGTCGAGGTGGACCTTGCGCCGGTCGAGCTTGACCCCACGCGCCTGCTTGATCGCATCCACGATCTGCTCCGCAGTGACCGATCCGAACAGGCGCCCGTCGTCGCCCGCCGCATGCGGGATCGTCAGCACCGTGCGGTTGAGCAGCGTCGCGTTCTCCTGGGCCCGCTCGGCCTGCTCGCGCTCGGCCCGGGCCGCCGCCTCCACCCGTCGCTGCGCCTCGGCGATCGAGGCGGGCGTCGCCGGCTGCGCCAGCTTGCGCGGGACGAGATAGTTCCTCAGGTAGCCCGGCGAGACATCGATGACCTCGCCCTTGTCCCCGAGCGCCTCAACCGGCTGCAGCAGGATGGCCTGGGCCACTAGCGGGCTCCGACATACGGCAGGAAGCCGAGCTCTCTGGCGCGCTTGATCGCCGTCGCGAGCTGGTTCTGATGGCGACGGCACGCGCCCGTGATGCGACCGGAGCGGATCTTGCCCTTGTCGCTGACGGCACGCCGCAGCGAGCCGATGTCCTTGTAGTCCACGAAGTCGACCTTGTCGCGGCAGAACTGGCACGACTTGCGCCGTCCGCCGATCGCCCCCCGCTTGGTGTCCTTGTTCCGCGTTGGTTGGCGGCCGCGCTGCTTTGCCACAAAAGCTCCTGTGTGTCTCTAGAACGGGATGTCGTCGTCCGCGGCTCCACCGGCGGGCGCCTTCGCGAAGTCGCCGGTGTCGGCGGGCACATCGCTCTGAGTCGCGAACCGACCGCCGTTCTCGCCACCGTCGCGGGAACCGAGGAACTGGACCGAGTCGGCAATGATATCCACCGCCTGGCGCTTGTTGCCCTGCTGGTCGTCCCACTCGCGCCACTCGAGCCGCCCGTCGACCGCGACCGGGCGCCCCTTGGAGAGGTAGTTGGCGCAGTTCTCACCCTGCGCGCCCCAGACGGTGATGTCGAAGTAGTTCGGCTTGTCGGCCCACTCCCCGGAGGAGTCGCGCCGGCGCGTGTTGCAGGCCAGGCGCAGCGAGCACACCGAGGTGCCGCTGGGCGTCGTGCGAAGCTCGGGATCGCGCGTCAGGTTGCCCGTGAGGACGACGCGGTTGATGTTCGTGGCTGCCATCGTTTGCCTCCTGCGGTGGTTCCGCTGGCCGTTCGGTCTAGTCGATCGAGACTACAGCCGGGCTCGCTCGGAACCAGGCCGGCGAGCCGAAGCGGCACGTTCACTCAGCACCTCGCGAGCGTTCGTCGCTCGATCGTCACATTCGCGCGAGCGGCGGTACTACGAGCGCCCGTTGTCCGGGCGGCGCGAGTCGGCCGCGGCGCGCGGGGCGACGGTCGCCTCACCGTCCTCGCGCGAACGACCCTCGGGACGACGCTCGGAGCGCGGCGGGGCGGGCGGGGGTGAGCCCGGTCGCAGGCGGATCGTACGGAAGCGCAGCACGCCATCGGTGATCTTCAGCGTGTGGTCGAGCCGTTCGAGGAGATCGTTGCCGCCCTCGAACTGCAGCAGGTGATAGGCGGCATCCGGACGGTGGTCGATCTCGTAGGCCATCCGCCGCATGCCCCAGTCGTGCGCGCCGACGAGGCTGCCACTCGTCTCGATCATCGTCTGGACGTTGCGCACGATCTCCGCGCGGCGCTCGTCGTCGGCCTGCGGGTCGAGCAGGAGCATCAGGTCGTAGAGGCCGGGCACGGCGCGGGACGATAGCAGTGGCTTCCTCAAGCCCGAGCTCCCTCGATCCGCCGCCCCCTCCAGCTCGCGGGCCGCCCCCGGGCGCGATCCCACAGCGCGGCAGTGCCGACGGCCAGCAGGAACGCGACGCCGAGCGGAGCTGTGAGCGCGTAGCGCGCCGGGATGTCCGAGCCGCGCCGCGAGAGTGCGACCGCGAGCACCTGAGCTACGACCCCGAGCAGCCCCGCCGGGCGCATGCGTGCGGCGGCCGCCCACGGCCAGAAGGCGAGCACCGCGAGCCCAAGCGCCGCTGCCGCGCTCGCGACCACCGGCAGTGGCCAGGCGTGAGCGGCGTTCTTGCGCCAGCCGCGCCAGAGCTCTCCCCAGCCTTGGTACATGCGCAGGCTCACGAGACCGTCGCTGCTCGCCCACTCGACGAGGCCCCCGCCGCGCTTGACGAGTCGGGCGAGCGCGAGGTCCTCGACGATCTCGCCGCGCACGGCGGCGTGTCCGCCGAGGCGCTCGTAGGCCTTGCGCTCGAGCAGCAGGAAGCCGCCGACCCCGATCGCGATGTCGAGCCGCCGCGAGCGAGCGGCCCACGACGGGATGATCGCCGTCTGCATCAGCACGCCCGCCACCGGCATCACGATCCGCTCGGCCGCGCCGCCCGTCTCGAGCCGCGGAAACACGGTTGCGCCTCCGCCGCCGCGCCCGATCGCGAAGTCGAGCGCCGCCGATACTGCCTGCGGCGCGAGACGCATGTCCGCGTCGAGGAAGAGCAGCCACTCGCCATGCGCGCGCTCGAGCCCCTGCGCGCACGCCCACGGCTTGCCGAGCCAGCCCTCGGGTGGCGCGACCCCCTCGACTACCTCCACCCCCTCGACCCGCCGCATCGCCGCGAGCGTGCCGTCCGACGAGCAGTCGTCGACGGCTACGACCTGGAGGCGCGGATGGTCTTGGGCGACGAGCAGGGCGAGCGTGCGCTCGACGTCCCGGCCCTCGTCGCGGGCCGGGACGATCGCGGTCACGGACGGAAGTCGCTTGCGGACGCGAGGCCCGACGGGCTCGAGGCGCGGCACCGTGCGCACGTCGCGGGCCACCAGCGCGAGCGCCGCGACCCACACCGCCGCGGACAAGCGCGCGAGCATGGGCGGGCTAGGTCTCGACGACCGTGCGTGACCCGCCGCGCTTGGCCTCGATGTCGCGCAGCTGATCGTCGATCCAGTCGCCGGGATCACGAGCCGTAAGGGCCTCCTTCAGGTCCGCGGCCCGGCGGTCGCGCTCCTCCCACGACATAGTGAGCGCGCGGTAGATCCCGTCCGCCTGCTCCTGGATGTCGAACGGGTTGACCGAGAGCGTGTACTCGCCGAGCTCCTCGTGCGCGCCGGTGTTCTCCGACAGCAGCGACACGCCGGCCCGCTCGTTCATGAGCGGGCCTTCCTTGGCGACCAGGTTCATGCCGTCGAAGACGGCGTTGACGATCATCAGGTCGTAGTGCTTGTAGGAGGCGATCGCCTCGTCGAGGTTCTCGCGCAGCTTGAGGTCGATCGGCATCCAGTCGGTGGTTCCGTGGCGGTGGTTCACGGCCGCGACGAGCGAGTCGATCCGCTTCAGGTAGTCGGCGTACTGCGGCACGTCCTGGCGCGAGGGCACGAGCTGCGCGATGAAGGTGACCTTCTCCAGGAACTCGGGGTGCTGCTGGAGGAAGAGGTCGAAGGCCTCGAAGCCGCGCAGCACGTTCTTCGAGAGGTCGGCACGGTCGACGCGCACGATCAGGTAGTCGCGCCGGCGGCGCAGGATCTCCCGCTCGTGCTCGCGCACGCCGGGGCGCTGCGCGCTGCGCGCGAACGTCTTTGCCGAGATCGGCAGCGGGTAGTGGCGGATCCACACCTCGCGCTCCTCGAAGATCACCGTGCCGGCGTCTTCGTCGACCTCGAGGTCGAACAGCTCGCGGCAACAGAGCGCGAAGTTGCGCCGGTAGGCCTCGGTGTGGAAGCCGATGATGTCGTTGGACAGCAGGCCGGCGTAGATCTCGGCGCGCATCGCCGTCGGCAGCACGCGCCAGGCGTCGGGCTGGGTCCACGGGATATGGATGAAGTGGTGCAGCGTGAGCTCGGGCCGCTGCTGGCGCAGCACGCGTGGCGCGGTGTAGAGGTGGTAGTCGTGGAGCATCACGACGGCGTCCTCGTCGTCCTCGATCTCCTCGAGCACGGCCCGCGCCATGTCCTCGTTGACGACTCGGTAGCCGTCCTCGAAGGCGTGCACGTCCTCACGCCGGATGTTCGGCGCGTTCGAGAGGTCCCAGAGGTAGTGCTGGATGAACCACAGCAGCGGGTTCGCGATCTGGTTGTAGAAGAGGTCGTAGGCGTCGGGGTCCGACTCGACCAGGCGCACGTTGTAGGTGATGTCATCGACCTGGCAGTCGAAGCCCCGGCCGCCGTGCTCTTTCGACGCCTCGACGTCCTCCGGGCTCATCGCGGAGGCGACCCACAGCGCGTCCCGGTGCTCCACGAGCCCGGTGAGCGCCGTTACGAGGCCCCCGCCCCCGCGCTTGGCCACGAGCTCGCCAGCCTCCGAGCGCTCGAACGTGGCGGGCCCGCGGTTCGAGACGAGCACCAGCTTGGGCTCGTCGCTCACTTCAGGCCCTTGAAGATCCCAAGCCAGTCGCGCAGCAGGCGCGGGGTGAGGAAGTGCTTGCGCACGTGCTCCTTGCCGGCGCGCCCGAGCTGCTTGCCAAGCTCGGGCTCACGCAGTATCCGCAGGGTGCGCTCGGCGCAGTCCTCCGGCGACGAGACGAGGTAGCCGGTGCGCCCGTCCTCGATCTGGAGCGGTATGCCGCCGACGTCGCCGCCGATGAACGGGCGGGCCTTCCAGAGCGCCTCAGAGACCGTCAGGCCGAAGCCCTCGCGCGTCGACTTCTGGATCAGGACGTCGGCCTGCGACTGGAACGCGTTGACCTCGATCGCGCCGACGTTGTTGAGGTTGTTCAGGATCTTGATGTCCGGGTCGCCCTGGGCGTGCTCGAGCGTGGAGTTGAAGAACTGCCAGCCCTCGGGGTCGTCGGTGGCCATCGAGCCGACGAGCGCGAGCTGCACCTCGGGCATCTCGGCGGTGACGGCGCGGTAGGCGTCGATCACCCCGATCGGGTCCTTCCAGGGGTCGAAGCGCGACACCTGGCAGATCAGCGGCCGGTCGACGTCGATCCCGAACTGGTCGCAGACGAATGCCGCGTCCTCGGGGGAGAGCGCCATGTTCTTGGGCGACAGCGGGTCGATCGCCGGCGGGACGATGTGGACCGCGGCCCCGTCCATCCCGTCGGGCACGTACTGCTCGAGGTGGAAGACGGACGCGTCGTAGTCGCGCAGGGCGGGGATCAGATGCTCGATCGTCGGCCGGTGCGGCGTCGAGAGGTCGATGTGGCAGCGCCAGATCCAGTTCTTCGCCTTCTCCGGCACGAGCCCGCGCATCAGCGCCGGCTGGGGGTCGTGCGCGATGATCACGTCCCAGTCGCCGCTGAGCTGCTCGGCGTTCATCGCGTTGTAGTCCTCGTACACGCGCCACTCGCTCGGTGACAGGTCGAGCGGGTGGCCCTGGAGGGCGTTGTGCATCAGCTTGGTGGCGTTGAAGAACTCCTCGCGGCCGATGATCACCTGCCACTCGGCCTCGATCCCGACGTCGCGCATCAACGGGATGATCGTGTAGAGGATCTCCGACACGCCGCCGCCGAACGCCGTCGCGGAGAGGTGAAGCACCTTGAGGCCCTTGAGCTCGACGGCGAGCTGCTGGACTTCCTCGATCAGCGGCCGGCCGACCAGGTGCGTGTAGTCGGCAAGGGACTTATGCCCGACTCCTACGGGCTGAAGCAACGGTCTTCCTCCTCGTGCTGGTGAGCTCCGGAGACGATCCTCCTGGACCGGCTCAGACTACTGACCGTGTCGGTCCAGGTATTTCACGAGCCTGACCTGGCCGGGGCCCGGACTCCACTCGTCGACCGTCGCCTCGAGTATGGCTCTGCTGAGGTCGCGCTCCTCGGTGCCGATCTCGCGCTGATCGGACCCCGCGACCTCGATCACGAGCCGTCCCGCGTCGGTGCTGAAGTCGAACGAGACCCGTCCGGATATGTCGCCGTCGAAGACGTCCCGCTCGGTCACGAACGCGCCCGCGGCCTCGGTCAGGGCGAGCTTCAGGTCGGCCACCTCGTCGGGAGCGAGCGACGCCCGACGGCAGACGACGGACAGCGCCAGACGGGCCAGACCGATCAAGTCGACGCGCGCCGGAATGGTCAGGGAGACGCGGTCGTCCTCGCCGCTCACATCTGACCCCTCCCCGCCCGCGGAGCCGCCTAATCCTTGACTGTTCTAGCGGCCCGGGTCGCCGCTCGGGCGTTGGGCGAGCTCGACGGTGACCTTGCGCCGGTCACCGTCTCGCAGGACCTCGAGCTCGACGCGCTCGCCGGGGTCGCGCAGCGAGATCAGGTCGACCAGGTCCTCGGTCGCGCTCAGCGCGTTGCCCTCCACGCTCACGATCACGTCGCCGCCGCGCGGGATGTCCTCTTCGCCCTGGAAGCTCGTGCGCTCGCTCCCGGCCTTGAGGCCCGCGTCGTCCGCGGGCGAGCTCGGGACGACCTCCTTGATCAGCGCTCCGCTCTTCGCTGCGACGTCGAGGTGCTCGGCGAGCCGCGGATAGAGCTCTCGCGTCGTCACGCCGATGAAGGCGTAGTCGACCTTGCCGTTGTCGCGAAGCTGCTCGAAGGAGCGCTTGACCGTGTCGGCCGGCACTGCGAAGCCGAGGCCGACGGAGCCCCCGCTGGTCGACTTGATCTGCGAGTTGATGCCGAGCACGCTGCCGGAGGCCGACAGCAGGGGGCCGCCGGAGTTGCCCTGGTTGATCGCCGCGTCGGTTTGGATCGCGTTGCCGATCTGGTAGTCGGTGAGCGACTTGATCGAGCGGTCGAGCGCCGAGATCACCCCGATCGTGAGCGTCTGAGGCTCCCCGAGCGGCGAGCCGATCGCTGCGACGGGCTGGCCGACGGTGAGGTCCCGCGAGGAGCCGAGCGTGAGCGGCGTCAGCGCGAGGCCGTCGGGATCGACCTCGAGCAGCGCGACATCCGAGTTGGGGTCGTCGCCGATGATCTCGGCCGGGGCGCGGTTGCCGTCGGCGAACTCGACGTATACCTGGTCCGCGCGCTGGGGCCGTGCACCGTCCCCGGTAGTCACGACGTGCGCGTTCGTGAGGATGCGGCCCTCGCCGTCGACCACGAATCCCGAGCCGA
>JACCXP010000231.1 GCA_013696905.1 Thermoleophilaceae bacterium | reverse complement strand
TCCCGAGCCGCAGGCCGTTGCGAACGATCGCCTCGTAGATCGGGTAGTACTGGCGCTGGCCGAACGGGGCGCGCGCGCCGGAGTCGGTCGCGACCTGCACGATGTGGGGATGCCCCGCCCAGCGCTCGATCTCGCGCACCGCGTGCTGGGGGTCGTGGTGGTTGATCGTGATGCAGCCCTTGAAGGCGCCGTCGTCGTTGTTCTGATCGAGCCAGTTCTCGACGAGCCACTGGTTGAAGGCCGCGGCAATCGAGTTGCCGTAGTCGGGATCGGGCTGGATATTGCAGAACGTGCGCGGCAGCATGATCGCGTAGGCGACGCCGTACTCGTCGATCAGCTGCCGGCGAAGGAAGTCGGGGTCCGAGCCCTTCGGCCCGCCACCGGGCGGCACGCTGTCGAGGCGCGACCCGTGCACGGGATTGTTGAACATCGACCTTCGCTCGCCCTGGTAGCGATCGCGAAACGGCATCTGCATGTACTGGCTGATCTCGCCGGGACTGCGCGGCACCGGGTGCACGTCGACATCGACGATTCCGTGTCGGACGCCCGCGGCGTTTTCTACATCCTGTAGGTTCTCGACGGTGCTCACTGGATCGGCTCCTCGTCGGGTACGTGGGGCTCGTTCGATGATAGTTACTCCCCGCTCTTGAGCACCTTCGACCGGCTCCGCACCCTGCGCTCGACCGGCTTGCGCTACGCGGTCGCACGCCTGCGTGCCGAGCGAGCGCTGCGTGCGGCGGGCCGCTCCGTCTCGGACGACTTCTACCTGCGCGTCTGGAGCGAGGCAGCCAACGAGCTCGGCGCCGAGGTCAGCGAGCTGTCGGCACGCTTCCTGCAGATCGCCCGCGGTGGCGCGTCGACCTGGGTGTGGGGCTACCGGACGCCGCTCGACGATCGCGTCACGCTCGAGGTCGCCGCCGACAAGGTGGTGTCCTCGGCGCTGCTGCGCGGCTCGGGCGTCCCCGTGCCGCGCCAGCTCGAGTTCGATCGCGGCGACCTGGCGAGCGCCGCGACCTTTCTCGAGCGCGAGCGCGCCGCCTGCGTGGTCAAGCCCGCCGGCGGCACCGGCGCCGGCAAGGGAGTGACGACGTGGGTGCAGTCGCACGCCGACCTGCACGCGGCGGCCGACCGCGCCGGGCGCCTGAGCGCGCGCCTGATCATCGAGGAGCAGGTCGCCGGCGACGTCTTTCGCCTGATTTTCCTCGACGGTGAGCTGCTCGACGCCGTGCGCAGCCGTCCGCCCACCGTCACCGGCAACGGCCGCGCGACGGTGCGGCGGCTCGTCTACGCCGAGAACCGCCGGCGGCTCGCCGCGCGCGGAGATGCCGGACTCGCGATCCTGCGCCTCGACCTCGACTCACGGCTGACGCTCCGGCGGCAGGGCTACACGCTCGGCTCGGTGCTGCCCGCGGGCGCGCGTGTCGCCGTCAAGACGGTCAGCAACCAGGCGACGATCGACGACAAGGAGACCGTGCGCACTCCGATCTCGCCCGCGCTCGTCGCCGACTGCGCGACGGCGGTGGCGGCGCTGCGGCTGCGCCTGGCGGGCGTCGACCTGATCGCGCCCGACATCGCGCGCCCGCTGGCGGAGAGCGGCGGGCGCATAGCCGAGGTGAACGGGACGCCTGGGCTCCACCACCACTACAACGTCGCCGACCGCGCGAACGTGACGCGCGTGGCCGTGCCGATCCTCGAGCGGCTGCTCGACGACGCCGCGCTCAGGCCTTCGCCGCCGGGCGTCCGCGAGACCTGACTGCCCTCGCCAGCTGGGCCACCCGATCGCCGAGCACGGTGCGCTCCTCAGGCTCGAGGATCAGGCGCCATAGCACGAGCGCGAACAGGGCGAGCGCCACGACGAGGAAGCCGGCCTTGGCGAGCAGGCCGCCGAGGAACGACCCCGCCAGGAGCACCGCCATCCCGCCGCCGGCCATCCAGTAGATGCGCCGCACGCCGGGACCGCTCGCCGGCGAGAGCCACCAGACCATGCCGTAGAGGATCGCCGCGTCGATCACGACCCTCCCGGTCCAGGCGACGGCCGCGCCGTTGATCCCGAACTCGCGGATCAGGAACACGAAGGTGACCAGGAACAGCGGCAGCTCCGCGACCGCGAGCTTGGCGTGAAGGTCCGGCCGCGCGCTCTGGACGAAGCCATAGGCGAGCTGTGCGAGCGAGTTGACGACGACGCCGATCGTGATGAACTGCATCACGTGCTCGCTGTTGCGCGCGAACTCCTCGCCGAGCCACAGCCTCAGGATCTCCTCGGCGAAGACGACGATAACGAGCGCGAGCGGGAACAACGTGGCGAAGATGAAGCGGCTGCCGCGCCCGAACAGCACGGAGCGACGGTCGTCGTGGGCGAGGTTGAGCGCGAACGCCGGGAAGAACACCGCCGACAGGTTCTGCGACACGATCCGGAGCTTGCCGACCGCCTCGTAGGGCGTCGCGTAGTAGGTGACGGCCGTCGTCGAGATGAAGGCGCCGATCACGAAGCGGTCGATCGACGTCAGCAGGGGGGTGACGACGTTCGACACCGTCACCCAGCCGCCGTAGCGCAGCATCGGCTCGATCATCGACCGCCTGACCCCCTTCCTCCCCCGCCGCAGCGCCGGGTCAACGCGCAAGTTGAGCGTCAGGTAGATCAAGAAGGCGAGCACGCGACTCGCGACGACCGCGCCGACCACGTAGACGAGGTTTGCCCCG
Organism: Thermoleophilaceae bacterium; assembly: GCA_013696905.1. GTDB lineage: Bacteria > Actinomycetota > Thermoleophilia > Solirubrobacterales > Thermoleophilaceae > JACCXP01. The sequence goes on along the minus strand of JACCXP010000231.1, from coordinate 7,484 downwards.
AAGGCGAGCGTCACGATCGGCCCGATATAGGAGAGCGCCGTCATCGGCACGGCGACGGCGTTCGTGAGCTCGAAGCGCTGGCGCGCCTCGAGGCTCCCGCGCAGGCCCGCGCTGCAGATGACCACGGGGATCGAGACCGCGAGCACGTAGAACGCCTGCAGGCTCTCCGCCTGGAGCGGCTCGGGGATCTTCAGCAGGCGCGTCGTGAGCACGGGCGAGATCAGCGCCACGGCGACGGCGGACACGAGCCCGAGGCAGAACATGATGAAGAGCGCCGTCCAGAAGAGGGCAGGGATCTCGTCCTCCTTGCCGGCGCCGATCTTCTCGGCCGTCATCCTCGTGAGCGCGCGCCCGAGGCCGAGGTCGAAGAGACCCGAGTAGCCGATCACGATCCACGCGAGCGTGAGCACGCCGAAGCGATCCGTCCCGAGCCCGCCGATCAGGACGGGGATCGCCACGAAGGCCACGGCGAGCGTGGCGACGCTGCCGCCGATGTTCACCATCGTGTTGCGGGCAAGCAGGCGCCCGCTCGAGAGCCTCGCGCGCGAGGATCCGCCGTCGTCGGCCGCGGGCGCCTGAGGCGCGATCTCCTCCGCGCCCGACGGGTCCTCGGGCGGCTCTGGGGCCCGGCCGCGCCGTCGAGGCGGGGGCGTCATGTGCCGACCGTGGCCCCGACACCCGCCGGCCGACCGCGCGCCCGCGTCAGCTCGAGGGCGTCGTCGATCAAGGGCGTGATGCCCGCGAGCCGGTAGCGCTCCGCGAAGCGCCGGCACTCCGCCGCCTCGTCCTGCGAGTACGGGCGCTCGAGCACCTCCCTGAGCGCCGCGGCGAGCGCGTCGCGGTCACGCGGCACGACGCTCGAGTAAGCGGCCCCGGTGAGCACCTCGCGGGGGCCGAAGTCGCAGTCCACGGACACGACCGGGGTCCCCGCCGCCAGGCTCTCGATTATCACGTTGCCGAAGGTCTCGTAGTTCGACGTCAGCAGCAGCACACGGTGTCGGGCATACAGCTCCCACGGGCGCGAGGTGAAGGAGTGGAACGAGACGCGCGGCTCGAGGCCGCCCTTGGCGACGGCGGCCTTCAGCTCCTGCTCGAGCGGGCCGCGTCCGAGAAAGGTCAGCGCGGCGTCGGCCGCCACGGCCGACTCGAGCGCGAGCAGTGGGTTCTTCTCGGGCACGAAGCGCCCGACGAAGAGCGCGCCGGCGCGCTCCGGCGTGCCCTTGACGAACGCGCTCTCGTCGACGATGTTCGGGATCGTTCGCCAGGCGCCGCTGCGGGGCCCGAGGCCGAGCAGGCGATGGGTCTCGACGACGCCCTCGGTGGGCGCGCAAGCCGCCGCGGCGTCGCGGGCGACGGCGCGCAGGACCCACGCGGGCATGCGGCTCGTGTCGCGCAGGCGGCGCGGATCGCCGCCCGCCACGAACAGCCACGGCACCGGCAGTCTGGCGAGCGTTCAGAGCAGGCTGCAGTAGGCCTGAAAGCCGACGACCACGTCGACGCGGCGCCCGAGCGCCCGCACGCGCCTGACCATGCGTGGCAGGTCCAGCCGGCCCGACTTCTCCAGATAGCCGACGCGCGCCGCGTCGGGCAGCTCGTACTCGTCCGGCCGGCGGTGCATGGCGAGGATCTCGACCTCGTGCCCGAGGCGCTCGCAGGCCGCGGCCCAAAGCGCCGTCTGGCGCTCGGCGCCGCCGCGTGCGAGCGAGTTGGTCACGAGCCCGACCCTAATGAGGCACCCCCAGGCGCCTGAGCACCCGGCGCACGTTCAGCAGGTCGAGCGCGAGCTGGCCGATCGACTGCCCGCCCTGCTCGCGGCCGAGCAGGCGACGGACGAGCGCGACGAGCGCGCGCCGCGGCAGGTAGTAGACGATCAGCAGCAGGTAAAGGAGCCGCGCCTGCACGAGGCCGTCGTGGCGCGCCGCGAAGATGCGGCCGCTCCACTTGCTGACGGGGTCGAGGCCGTGCTGACCGCTGCTCGACGCCCTGCCGGGATGGTCGATCACGAACTCCGGGTCTATGGCCACGCGCCCGCCGCGCCGGCGCAGGCGCGCGCACAGGTCGGCGTCCTCGTAGTAGAGGAAGATGTCGTCGGCGAAGCCACCGATCGCCTCGAAGTCGGAGCGCTTCACCAGCATCGCCGCGCCCGACACCCACTCGGGGTCGTCGCCCGTGAAGCGGAACGCACGCGAGAAGCGCCCCAGCACGAGGTTCTCCGCCTGCCAGCCGGCGTGGGGAAGATGCGCGAAGCCGAGCGGCCGGCTGCCGCCTCCCGGCAGCAGCTTCACCGCCCCGAGCAGCAGCCCGTCGGGCAGGCCGCCGCTTGTGAACCGCGGCGGCAGCGAGCAGAGCTCGGCATCGGGGTTGAGGAAGAGCAGCGTGCCGGCGCGCGTCGCCGCAGCGCCCGCGTTGCACGAGCGGCCATAGCCGTAGTTCGGCCGCAGCAGCAGCGTGTCGACGCGCGGGCCGATGCGCTCGACGAGCACTTCGCGCTCCTCTGTCCTCGATCCGGAGTCGACCACGCACAGCTCGATCGCGTCACGCATCCCGCTGCGCTCGAACGACGCGACCCATGCCTCGATCTCCTTCGAGGAGTTGAACGTCACAGCGACCGCGGCGAGCCGCGGCAGGGTCGCGGGCTCGGCTGCAGCGGCCGAGGCGGAGGGGTGGTGCGAGGTCATCGCGTCGGCGTCAGTGCTGCCGGTGCCCGTCGCCTCAGGCTCGTCCTGGTGTGCAGGGCCGCCGCGAAGCCGAGCGCGACGCCATATGCCACGCCGCTGTGTCCGTACTCGATCAGCGGCAGCGTCGGGCGCGCGACCAGCACCATCACGAAGATGCCGGCGACTGTCGCGCCGGTGAGCGTTCGCGAGAGCGCCCCACGCATCGCGGCGAGCACGAGCAGGGCGATCTGCAGGAAGCCGCCGAAGTAGCCGAGCACGAGCAGGGTGTTCGGCAGGCCGAGGTCGGTGTTGAATCCCTTGCCGAAGATCTGCGAGAAGACCCCGAGTCCGAACGCGGACCAGTTCTCGGACGAGTTCTGCAAGATCTGGAAGCGGAAGCCGGCTGTCCCGCCCTGGCTGCTGACCTCCTGGTATGCGCTCAGCGCTCGATCCCCGGCCGGGGTCGAGAGCAGGGCGGCGAGGCCGGCGACGGTCGCGAGCACGAGCAGCACACGTCCGACCACGCGCACACGCCAGAACTTCCACACCAGCAGCACGAGCGCACCGGCCATGAAGCCGAAGTACTGCGCCCGCGAGGCCTGCAGCGCGATCGCGCCCGCCCCGAGCAGCGTCAGCACGGCCACACTCGGCGTGAAGCGGCGCAGCAGCTGGCCGAAGGCGATCAGCACCAGCCCGAGGAATGCGTTCTGGCCGGCGGTGTAGAGGCGATCGTTTCCTCCGAGCAGGCCGCTGCGGATGCGGCCCGTGTCCACCCACGCACGGCACGGCTCGCAGCCGGCCGATCCCGCCACGTACATCGCGGCCCACGAAGCCACCACCAAGACGATCACGGGCAGCGCGCGCCGCAGGCCGGCGAGCGCCTCGTCGTGCGAGAGCCACAGGTAGGTGACGAGCGCGGCGGTCGGGAAGCCGATGAACTCGGCGCTCAGCGACGGGATCGACAGCGGCTCGGAAGCCGCCAGGCGCACGACGGTGAAGATGAAGTAGACGATGAGCACGACCACCAGCAGGTTCGGCTCGAGCGGACGCGACGGCCGCCGATCGAGCACCCGCATCGCCCACGCGAGCAGCATCAGCCCGCAGCCGAGCGCGAAGAAGAACAGCCAGACCGGCAGGTTGCCGACGGCGTAGCCGCCGGAGTCGACGAAGGGCAGCAGGCCCGCGGCGCCGAGGAAGGCAAGCGCGATCAGGGACTCGATGCCTAGCACGAGCATCAGTGCGCCGGTGAGCGCGGGCGGCACCAGGAAGAGCGGGTTGGGGACCAGCACGAGGGCCGCCGCAGCCACCAGCGCAAGCCCCACGGCCCCCAGCCAGACGAGCGCGACCGGCATGTCGAGTCGGGGGACGCCCCGGCCGGCCGGGCCCCGGCGCCGCAGCCCGACCGCCGCCATCAGCCAGTGCCTCCCACCGCGCGGGCAGTCGTGCCCGCCACCATCCCGTCCTGGAACACCACCCCGGTCTGGGTGAAGTCTTCGCTGCGGTAGAGCCCCTGCTTGATGTACGCGGGGATCGCCTTGCCGGCGGCGTCGCGGTCCATCGTCAGCATGTACTTGCGCGGGAGCTCGAGGCGGCCGTTGCGCCAGAGCTCAACGAAGCCGACGGTCGGATCGGGCGACCACTTGACGTGGAAGACGAAGTCCTCCCACTGCCCTCGCCGCAGCGGCGCCTTCCAATGCGTGCCGTTGGCGCGCATCTCCATCTGCTCGCCCCAGACCATGAACGTCACCGGGCCGCCCCCCTCGCCGTCCTTCTTGAACTGCACGAAGTCGACGAACCTGCCGGGATCGGTCGGGAAGCTGCGGTCGAACATGGTCTGCCACCGGTACCAGCGCTCGTCGCCCTCCCGGCAGCAGGCGTCGCGGCGGTTCAGCAGCGCGAGCTCGGCCCTGGGAGCGCCATCCCCCACGTTGTCGCCCTCCCTGACCTCGAAGCGGGCGGCGTTGCCGCCCTGTCGGGTGGGCGAGCGCACCACTTGGATGCGGTCGTCGGCGACCCGCTGGGCGGTCCCCCACTGCTCGAGGTCACCCGACTCGAAGTCGCCGCGCCAGATCACCCGCGAGCCCGCTTGGGGCGGAGCGTCCTGGGCGGGGCGGGGCGTCGACGTGGTGCCGGCCGGGGGCGTGGTGGAGTCGAACGTAACACGGTCGACGAAGAGGTTGCGGTCGCACTCGCCGTTGCTGACGTTGTTGGCGTAGGAGATCTCGACCCTGTGGGCGCCGGCCGCAACCGTGGCCGCGCCGGAGTAGGTCTGCCAGCTCTGCGAGGAGACGCTCGCGGCGAGCACCCGCGCACCGTCCACCGTTACGACCGCCTCTGGGGCGCCCTCGCACTGATCGCCGCGCGCTCGGATCGTGATCCGGCGGGCGGCCACGCTGGTGAAGCGGATCGAAGCCGACGCGTCGCGCGCGAAGCGCAGCGCCTCTCCCCGGCCGGCGCCCTCGTCCTCGATCCTCTCGACGCCATCCTCCACCGACATCCGCTCGGCCTCGAAGCTCGACTCGGGCGGCGCCTCGGTCGCCGGGCGCGGGTCGCCGCCATATCCGCCGCCAAAGGCGAAGAAGCCCATGGCGAGGCCGGCCGCGAGCAGCAGCAGGCCCGCCAGCACGAGGCCGGCCCTACGCGTCCTGCTCGGGGGCGTCGGGGTGTCGGTGGTCTGCATCGAATCCGTTCAGAAGCGACCGGACGAGCGAGGCTGCGACGACTCGCTCGGCGGACTTGCCATGTCCCATGGTACCGATGGCCTCGCGGCGGCAAGCCTGGCCACGAGCGGGCGCCCAGCGCTGCTCGTGACCGAGAGGGTCAGGCTCGACGGCGCAGGAAGCGAGCGCCGCGTCGGCTTCGCTCGGGCGGAGGCTCCGGCAGCGGCTCCCCCGCAAGGATCGCCGCCGGCGCCTCGTTGACCATCCACTCAGCCCGCGCCGGGGCGACCTTCGCGGCCGCCGCGAGGCCGGCGGAGAGATCGGGCGCGCGCCAATCGGCGGAATGGGAATCCGACGCGATCACATGGGCGTGCCCGCGCTTGACCAGGTCGAGCGCGAGGCGGCGCGAGCGCGAGCCGCGATCGGAGCGCGCAAGCGAGAGCGCGGTCACCTGCACGAGGGCGCCGCGGCCCACCATCTCGGCGAGCCGCTCGGGCTCCCGCTGCAGGGTGGGATTGCGCTCGGGGTGCGCGAGCAGGACGCGAAAGCCGCGCAGCCCGAGTCGGAAGAGCAGCTCCTCGAAGCCGTCGGGGAGCGGTCCGTACGGCGTCTCGAGCAGCAGATCGTCGCCGCGCTGCCCGTATGAGGCGAGGCGCAGCTCACCGTCTGAGGCCGCCTGCGCCCAGAGCGCGTCGACCTCCCCCCCGGCCACCACCCGCAGGCCGACCGACACTTCGGCCAGGCGGGCGTTCAGCTCTTCGCAGCGCTCGGCGAGCTCGCCCAGGCGCACGCGCGGGTGGTCGGCGCGCAGGTGCGGGGTGGCGGCGAGCGTCTGCACCCCGTCGCGCTCGGCGGCGCGCGCGAGCGCGATGCTCCCGGTCATGTCCTCGGGACCGTCGTCGATCCCCGGGAGCACGTGCGAGTGCAGGTCGATCATCGCTTGAGCCGGCGACGGACCTGCCTCGGCACGCGTTGCCAGACGCGCTTCGCGAGGGTCTGAGACCCGTAGACGACGCTCGCCATCGGGTCATCGCGTGCCCACATGTCGCCGACCTTCGGCGGCGCACAGCGGCGCCTGAGGATGTCGGGCGTGCCCTGGATCGCGGCCACGACGTCACCCTCCAGCCAGCGGTAGGTGACGCCGATTCGGTAGCTGCTCGGCGAGCCGGCCGCCCCGTTCGTCACGGCCGACTGCCACGCGATCGGGAGAAGTAGTCGAGCTGCGCAAGGCCGAAGTACCCCGAGCGAGCCGAGTGGGCCGCTGAGCTTCTCCTGCACGAGCAGCGGCTCGTCGGGCGGGAGCGCTCTCAACACGCCATACAGGTGCCTCTCGGAGCGCATCTCCTCGACGGTGCCCATGCCCTTGCCCCTGCCGGTCGGCTTGAGCACGCACGGATGCGGAAGCGATGCGCCGAGCAGCTCGGCAGCGGTGCCCTCGGCTAGCGTGGCAACCGTTCGAAATCCGCCTTCGGCGAACAGCCCGGGCAAGGCACGCTTGTCGCGCAGTCGGCGCACCACGTGCGCGGCAGGGTAGGGGAGCATCGCCTCGGCCGGCAGGTCGGGGTCGAGCAGCGCGTCGATCGCCTCCTACTGGACCGGGTACACGACCAGCGGCCCATGCTCGCCCGACCGCGGCGGCGAAGCCGACCGGGTCATCGAGCACGTCCGGCACGACGGCGGAGGCGCGCGCGAAGCGAGACCAAAGCCCGGCGGCGCGTGCCGATGGCCCCACCGCGACGACGCCGAGCCCGCCGCGACCGGCGGCCCGCAGCCCCGCCACGCCCGCTCGGAGACGTGTCTCCGTGACGAGCGCGTCCATACAGGAGTTGTCAGCACGCCATCCATGACCTGGAGCTGATCGGGCGTGTGAGGTAGCTGGCACGGAGAACGGGCGACCCGAGGATCTCCGCGAACGAACGGGTCGACCCGGTTTATGTAACCGATCGTAACGTCGGCGGAGGCGGCATCGGGTCGGGGTCACGTACCGGTGGCTCAAGGCGGACGTGATCGCACGGGCAAGGGCGACCGCGACGGCTCCTCTACCGCTGCCCCGCGCCCCGCGCGGGCGCTTATGTGGGCCTCAGATGACCCCATGCCCGCCGCCCTGCTCGCCGCCGGCCCACGGGGCGAACGCGTCCTCGAGCGCCTGCGGCCCGCGGCGTAGGCT
>JACCXP010000230.1 GCA_013696905.1 Thermoleophilaceae bacterium | reverse complement strand
GCTCGTGCGCGTGCCCCCGTGCCCACGTAGTCGGGCGGCACGTCGAGGCGACTGGCGACGAGCCGGACGAGCTCGTCGCGCGTGACGCTTCGCTCGGGCGTGAGCGCCACCAGCGGGCGCAGCTCCGCGAGCGCCCGGTCGCGCCCGCGCGCGGTCTCGACGTCGGCGCTCGCGAGCACGCGATGGACCTGGAACTCGGGCACGGAGACGGCCGCATCGAGGCGGCCCGCGAACGCCTCGGCGCCCTCGGTGGCGATCAGCTCGGCCGGGTCCGTGCCCGGCGGCATGCGCACCACTCGCAGCTCGACCCCCCGGCCCGACGCCTGGCGTGCGGCGCGCACCATCGCCTCCTCCCCCGAGCGATCGGCGTCGAGGGCCAGGAAGACCGTCGAGGCGGCGCGGCCGAGCTCCGACATCTGATCCTGGGTGAGCGCCGTGCCCATGATCGCCACGGCCTCGCGCAGGCCCGCCTGGTGCAGGGCGAGCACGTCGGTGTAGCCCTCGACCACGACGATCCGCCCCCCGCGCGCGGCCGGCGCCCGCGCCCGGTCGATGCCGAAGAGCTGGCGGCCCTTGTGGTAGAGCTCGTTCTCAGAGGTATTCAGGTACTTGGGGCGCTGTCCCTCGCTCATCGCGCGCGCGCCGAAGCCGAGCACGCGCCCGCGCGGATCGGCGAGGGGGAACATGATTCGCCCGCGAAAGCGGTCGATCAGGCCGCCGCGGCGCCCGTGCTGCCCGAGGCCGGCCGCCGTGACCTCCTCGGCTGTGAGCCCCGAGCGAAGCGCGGCCGCCGTCAGCGTCTCCCAGGCCTCGGGCGCGTACCCGACCCGGAACTCGCGCAGCACGTGCTCCTCGAGGCCTCGTCCGGCGAGGTACTCGCGCGCCTGGCGCGCCTCGGCGGAGCCCCACAGCAGACGTGCGTAGTACGCCGCCGCGCGCTCGACGACGACCAGCAGGCGCTCTCGCCGCCGCCGGCGCTGCTCGGCCTCCGGGTCCTCGTTCTCGCGTCGCAGCTCGACGCCGTAGCGCTCCGCGAGCACCTCGACGGCGGCGGGAAAGTCGAGCGCCTCGGTCGTCTCGACGAAATGGATCACGTCGCCCGCCTCGCCGCACCCGAAGCAGTGGTAGAGCTTGCTCTCCGCGTTGACGGAGAAGGACGGCGTGCGCTCGTCGTGGAACGGGCAGAGGCCGACGTGGCGCGCCCCCACGCGCCGCAGCTCGGCGCGCGGCGAGACGACCTCGACCATGTCGGCGGCCTCCTTGACGCGTTCGATCGACTCCTGTGTGTAGAGGGCCATCACGGCACCTGCGGAAGCGACAGCTCCGAGAACGCCCGCACCGCGTAGCGATCGGTCATCCCGGCCAGGTAGTCGGTCACCCGCTCGGCGTCGGTGGCGCCCGCGACTACGGCTGTCGGCAGATGCTGGGCGTAGTGGTCGAGCAGCGCGCCCAGCATGCGCACGACACGCGCCTGCTCCTCCCTGACGGCGGGGCCGAGGTAGACGTGCTCGAACATGAACGTGCGCAGTCGATCCATCGCGCTGCCGACCTGCTCGCTCTGGGCGATGTCGCCGACCTGCTCGGAGCGCTCCACGAGGTCGCGCACTAGCGTGTCGATGCGCTCGGCGCCGCTCGAGCCGAGCACGCCGATCTCAACGGCGGGAAGGTCTGAAGCCGACAGGACGCCCGCGCGCAGCGCGTCGTCGATGTCGTGGTTGATGTAGGCGATGCGGTCGACGAGCCGCACGATCCGGCCCTCGAGCGTCGCCGGCGGCTCCGGACCCGTGTGCCTGAGGATGCCGTCGCGCACGGGCTGTGTGAGGTTGAGCCCGCGGCCGTCACGCTCGAGGCGCTCGACCACGCGCAGCGAGTGGCGGTTGTGCAGGAAGCGCGCGCCGAAGCGCTCGCGCAGGGAGGCGTCAAGCGCCTGCTCGCCGATGTGGCCGAAGGGAGCATGGCCGAGGTCGTGGCCGAGGCCGATCGCCTCCGTGAGGTCCTCGTTGAGCGACAGCGCGCGGGCGACCGTGCGCGCGATCCCGCATGTCTCGAGCGTGTGGGTCAGGCGGGTGCGGTAGTGATCGCCGGCCGGGTCGATGAAGACCTGCGTCTTGTGCTTGAGGCGCCGGAACGCCTTCGAGTGCACGATCCGGTCGCGGTCGCGCTGGAACGGCGTCCTGACCGGCGAGTCGTCCTCGGGGACGTCGCGGTGGGCCGGGTAGGAGCGCCTTGCGAGCGGTGACAGGCATGCCTCCTCGAGCGCCGCCATCCGGTGCGCGAACGACAGCGCGAGGCGAGCGGCGGGAGCGGTCACGTCCCGGATTCTCGCACCGGGGGCGGCGGCCTGGGAGGCGCCGCGGTACGGCACCCGGCCGGCGGCCTGGGGCCCGCCGAGCGCCGCGGCGACACGCCGATCGGCACGTCGAGCGGACGCGGTCCCGGCCGCCTCGAGTCGTAGTGCCACCACTCGCGTGCGTAGTTGCGAAAGCCGTGCCCCTCCATCGCTCGCTTCAGGATCAGCCGGTTTCGCAGTACCGTCCCGGTCGCGTCGAGAGTCGCTGAACGCGGGGTGAAGGCGTCGAAGCGGGTGCCCATGTCGAGCTCGGGGTGGCCCTCCCTCGAGACGTCGACGAGCGTGAGGTCGACCGTCGTGCCGAGGTTGTGGTTCGAGCGCCGCGCGATGTACCCGCCGTCGAGCAGTCGCCGGTTGCCGGTTCGCTCCGCCCACCTCACCATCGCGCGCGTCGCCCGGACCGGGCGGTAGGCGTCGAACACCTTCAGCCCGAGCCCCGACGTCCTGCCGAGCTCGGCATGCGCGGCGAGCAGGCGGCGCGCCGCCGAGCGCAGGAGCAGCGGCTTGGGCTCGCAGTAGCCCGGCAGCGCGCGGCCGGTGAAGTTGCGCCTGGTGGCGTAGCGGATGTCGCTGTCGAGGTCCACCTCGACGAGCCCCGCGCGTGCGTCCGCGGGAGCTGCGATCGCCGCCTGCCCCCCGCCGGCGACAGCGGCCAGGCAGGCCGCCGCCGCGAAGCCGCCCCGCGCCCTACCCGCTCCCGCCATTGGCGCCGGGATCCTCGTCACCGAGCGCCTCCTGCGCGGCCTGCCCCGCCTCGATCGCGGCCTGGGCGGCGGCGGCGAGCTCGCCGGGGCCATGGGCGACCGCTGCCTGCGCGGCGGCAACCCTGGCGATCGGCACGCGGAAGGGCGAGCAGGAGACATAGTCGAGCCCAGCGATGTGGAAGAAGACGACCGACTCCGGGTCTCCCCCGTGCTCGCCACAGATCCCGAGCTTGAGCTCGGGCTTTCGCTCGCGCCCGACCCAAGCCGCGAGGCGCACGAGCCAGCCGACGCCCGGCTTGTCGATCGTCTCAAACGGCGAGCGCCCGACGATCTTCTCCTCCATGTAGCGGTTGAGGAAGCCGGCCTCCACGTCGTCGCGCGAGAAGCCGAGCGCGGTCTGTGTCAGGTCGTTCGTCCCGAACGAGAAGAAGTCGGCGTGCTCGGCGATCCGGTCGGCGACGAAGCAGGCCCGAGGCAGCTCGATCATCGTGCCGATGTGGAGCTCCACGCCGTCGCCGTCGAGCTCCTCCTCGGCGACGCGTTCGACCAGCGCGCGCATCAACTCGAGCTCCTTCTCGTACGTCACGAGCGGGATCATGACCTCGACCGTCGGCGCATCCCCGGAGCGCTCCGTGACGGCCTTGGCGGCCCGCAGCACCGCCCGCACCTGCATCTCGTAGACCTCGGGGGCGAGGATCGCGAGGCGCACGCCGCGCGTCCCGAGCATCGGGTTCGTCTCTGCGAGCGAGTGGATCCGGGCGAGCGTCCGCTCGAGCTCCTCGAGGTCGTCGGACTGCTCGATGCGGGCGCGCTCGACCTTCTGCGCGACCTCCTCGCCATCCGGGAGGAACTCGTGCAGCGGCGGGTCGAGCAGGCGGATCGTCACCGGCAGCCCCCGCATCTCCTCGAACAGGCCCTCGAAGTCGCCCTGCTGGAGCGGCAGCAGCTCGTCGAGCGTGGAGCGGCGCTCGTCCTCCGACTCGGCCATGATCATGGCGCGCATCTTCTGCGCGCGGTCGTCGACGCTGAACATGTGCTC
>JACCXP010000141.1 GCA_013696905.1 Thermoleophilaceae bacterium | reverse complement strand
GCCTGTAGCCGGCCGGCCGGGTGTCCGAGCGCTCGGGCTGGCGCAGCTCCGGCTCCGCGCCGAGCGCCGGCGAGGGCAGGCCGCCGGCGAGGAGGAGCACCGCCGCCAGCGCGGCGAGGCTCAGCCTGGGCGGTCGTTTCGCTTGAAGCTCCACATCTTGTTGCCGAGGAAGTTGAGCGGGGTCGCCGCCCCCACGGACACGGCCTGAGCGAGCACCTTGTGCATGCCGAGACCGGTGACGAGGAGCTCGAGCAGCGCCGCCGCGATCACGAACGCCGCGATGCTGACGGTGAAGTAGCGCAGCGCCTGCGTACCGGCGTGGCCTGACCGCGCCCGGAAGGTCCAGAAGCGATTCCACCAGAAGTTGTTGCTCACGGCGACCACGAACGCGAGCGACGCCGCGATCAGGTGGTGCAGCTCGAGCACGTTCACGCCGAGCGTGAACACGAGCAGGTTCGCGGCATAGCCGGACCCTCCGACGATCACGAACTTCACGAGCTGGCGCCAGTTGCGGCGTTCGCGCACGCCGACGCTCAGGCGCTCGGCGAGCGGAGCCGAGGTGCTCGGGGCGACGGTTTCCTCGGCGCGCATGGGAATCCCGAGCGTAGCGGGATAGAGGGCGCCTACCGCAGGATCCGCAGGCCCTCGAACTTGCGCCCGCGCGCGCGGCGCGAACGCAAGAGCAGGATGGCGAAGGCGACGAGCGCGAGCAGGGACAGCGGCGGCAAGAAGATCGCGACGGCCGCCAGGGCGAGGGCGATCGCGTCGGCGTAGAGCGTCAGCAGCGTCGCCGCTCCCGGCTCGAGGCGTCGGCGCGCGCCGACGAAGAGCGCGCGTCCCGCGAGGTAGCCAAGCAACGCGCAGGCGATGCCGCCCACGAGCCCAGGCCAGCCCGGGTAGCCGTTGGCGGCGAGCGACCCCGCGAAGAGCAGCGCGCCGAGCGACGCCGCGACAACTCCGAGCCCGACATCGAGCAAGCTCTCCCGCGCGCGTCGCCGGTCGAGCACCAGCGCGAGCACGGCGAGCGCGAGCACGACGCCGAAGAAGAACGGCGTTTCGAGGAATGCGTAGGCGGTGCGGTCGAAGTCGAGCCCGACGTCCCCCAGCGCCAGCCCGCCGGCGAGCAGCGGCGGCAGGAACGGGCGCACGCCGGTGGCGCCCGCCAGGCCGGCACCCTGGCCGATGTCGAGGAAGAGGGAGATGATCGTGCCTGTAGGCTCCGAGGGGCGCAATGACCTTAAACGAGCACCACGGCAGGTGGCCAGGCGAGATGGGCGAAGCAAGGCGCGTGACGCCGCCGCGCTCCACCCACAGGGACCTCGAGCGCTACGCGTCGCTGTTCGCCTCGCGCACGCGCGTCATGAAGTCGTCGGCGATGCGCGACCTGATGGCGATCACCGCGCGGCCCGAGGTGATCTCGCTCGCGGGCGGCCTGCCGGACACCACCACGTTCCCCGCCGCCACGCTCGCGGAGGTGACGACGCGGGTGGCGCTCGAGTCGAGCGCGCGCGCCCTCCAGTATGGGCCTACCGACGGCCTGCTCGAGACCAAGCGCTGCATCGCCACGGTGATGGCCGCGGAGGGAGAGGGCATGCGCGTGGACCCGGACGACATGGTCGTCACGAGCGGCGGGCAGCAGGTGATCGACCTCATCACCAAGGCCCTGATCGACCCGGGTGACGTCGTCGTCGCCGAGGCGCCCACCTATCCCGGCGCCGTGCCGGTCTTCTCCTCCTACCAGGCCGACGTCGTGCAGGTCGAGATGGACTCCGACGGCATGCGCATCGACCTGCTCGAGGAGACGCTCGACGCGCTCGAGCGAGACGGGCGCCGGCCGAAGTTCATCTACACGGTGCCGACCTTCCAGAACCCCGCCGGCGTGACGATGTCCGTCGGGCGCAGGCGCCGGTTGGTCGAGGTGGCACGCGAGCGCGAGTTGCTCGTGCTCGAGGACAGCCCGTATGGCCTGCTGCGCTACGAGGGCAGCGCGTCGCCGCCGCTCTACGCGCTCGACGGCGGCGTGTATGTGATGTACATGGGCACCTTCTCGAAGATCCTGTCGCCGGGGATCCGTGTCGGCTGGGTCGTCGCCCCGCCGCCCGTGCTCGAGAAGATCAACCTCGGCAAGCAGGCCGCGGACCTGTGCTCGTCGACGCTCTCGCAGCTCGTCGTGCACGCCTACTTCGCGGGCTCGCACTGGCGTGGTTATGTCGACTCGCTGACCGAGATCTACCGCATGCGCCGCGACACGATGCTCGACGCGCTGGCCGAGTTCTTCCCCGCCCAGGCGGAGTGGACGCGCCCGAGCGGCGGGCTCTTCATCTGGGTCACGCTGCCCGACTTCATCGACACGACCGACCTGCTCGCCCGCGCACTGCGCGACAACGTCGCATTCGTGCCCGGCGAGGCCGCTTACCTCGACGGCCGCGGGCGCTCCTCGCTGCGGCTCAACTTCTCAGGCGTCGACGAGGACTCGATCCGCGAGGGTGTGCGGCGGATCGGCAAGGTCGTGCAGGAGCAGGTCGCCCTCTATGGCACGCTCACGGGGGAGGACCGGGCGCCGGGAAGGGCCGCGCCGCGCCAAGAGGCGGTCGCCGGCACCGCCGACGAGGG
>JACCXP010000139.1 GCA_013696905.1 Thermoleophilaceae bacterium | reverse complement strand
CGTGCGGGATGGCGGTCAGCTGGTGCACGATCACCTCGGGCTCGGCCCGAGCCACGGCGTCGGCCACCGACTCGGGGTCGAGCGCGTCGGCGACCACCGGCCGCCCGCCCAGCTCCTGAACCAGCTGTCGCTTGGACTCGCTGCGGGTCATCCCGGTGACCTCGTGTCCGCGTTCGACGAGCCGTGGAACCAGCTGGCGGCCAAGTGCGCCCGTTGCTCCTGCGAGGAAGATCTTCATGGTCGTCTCCTTTCGGGTCTCTTGCCAGGACAGACGAGATGGCTCACCGCGCTGTGACAGCCGCCGTGCGACGCCTCAGACCCAGATAAGGGAAACCACCCACACCGCACCAGCTCAGCAGCTCGCTCCGCCGCGGCGGTGAGCTCGGCGATCAGACGATCCCGAGACGCCGAGGGAGGAGCGGTGCCGGCTCTGCGGACGGGCGTACGCCGCCGACAATTGCCCATCCGACAGCAGAGAGCCAGGCCCGCCCGGGATGACTCGCCTTGCGTGGGGCCCTCCCCCCTACAGGGGCCGTCCAATTCACCTACTCGGTCTTGCGGTATAGGTTCGGCTTGCGGGTCGGCATCCAGAGATCCGTTCGCGGGGGAGAAGTCATCTCGGGCGGCCGGGCGGGACGCCGGACACACGCGTCCCGCCCCGTGCTGCTTCACGCCTGGCGCTCTTGGAGCTGCTGGCGAACCCTGAGTGCCATACGGTCAGCGAGCGGCAGGCCGAAGAGGTTGACCTCCGACCTTACGACTCTGCTACGACTTCGGTCCTGGCCTCGCTCGGCACTCCCACAGCGGCCCTTCGCCAGGTCTCTGGTGACGGGCCGCACCTTTACATGGGTGGTGCCATGGCTCCGCGCTCGGCCTCGCCGAAGCGCGCCCCGACGTACCGGTGGTGGCGCTGCTCGGCGACGGCGAGCTGCTGATGAGCGCCAACACGCTTTGGTCGGCCGCGATCGCCCCCGAGAACCTGCTCGCGGTCGTGCTCGAGGACGACCTCAACTACATCACCGGCGGCCAGCGTCTCGGGCTCGCCGACCGGCTTCGCGGCGGTGGCCGCGGCCCTCCCGGCGCTCGCCGCTTCGTCGACCTCGACGACCGCGGAGCTGCGCGAGGCGGTTCGCGTGAGCGCCCGTCCCGGATTGGTGGCCGTTCGCATCGATGAGCAGCTCGAACCGGAGCCGAGCCCGTTCGTGAACCCGGCGCTTGTGCGCGTGCGTTTTGCCGAGCGCCTCGAGCGGTTGGTCTGAGGAGCCGCGGCTGGACCCGGCGCCCGCCTAACCCCGGACCCGCTAGTTCGTCGTCGCCGCAACAGGGGTTGCCGAAGCGATCGACTTCGACCTCGAAGCCGGCGTGCGCGACGGCAGTCACGGTCGACGCGAAGATCCTCGCGAAGCTCGGCGCGGTCGACTTCCTGGGGGTAGGCGCCCGCCGTGCGAGAATCAATATGACCGTTCTGGTCGATAACCGCAGCCCCGACGGGCGCACGCTCCCGCAGGTGCTGTCCTGGTGTAACCGGCAGGCAACTACTCCGGCGCCCCGGTTCCGAGGCGGGCGAGCGCGTGCATCTGCGCGCGAGTGGCCGGGTAGAGCTCGCGATACACGCCGTAGAGCTCGTCGTAGCGCCGCGTGCTCTCGGGGGCGGCGGCGATCGTGCGCTCGATCGGGTTCCATGCCGCGTCGAGCGTGACCAGCCCGACCGCGATCCCGGCCAGCATGCAGTCGCCGAGCGCGGCGCCGACTGTGACGCCCGGCACCTCCTGGTCGACTCCGGTCACGTCGGCCACGATCTGCGGCCACAGGTCCGAGCGCGTGCCGCCGCCGACCTCCACGGCGCGGCGGACCTCGGCGCCGATGTCGTCGATCGTCTCGAGGTTGTGCCGCACGGCATACGCGGTCGCCTCGAGCAGCGCGCGATAGATGTGGCCGCGCCCGTGGCGAAGAGTCAGCCCGGCGAGCACGCCACGGGCGTCGGGGTCGTGTATCGGAGTGCGCTCGCCGGAGAAGTACGGCAGGCACACGAGCCCCTCGGCGCCGGCCGGCACGTCGCCGGCCGCGTCGACGAGGTCCTGGTACGAGGGCGCTCGTCCGTCGCCCCCAAGCAGGTCGCGAAACCACGCGGTCAGGACACCGGAGGTGGCCATTCCAGCAGCGATGTTCGCGGTGCCGGGGATCACGTACTGCGTCCCCCACACGCGCGGGTCGGGCTGCGGGCGGTCCACGACGAGGATCAGGAACATCGTGGAGCCGTACATCAGCATCAGGTCGCCCGGCTCACGCACGCCCACCGACAGCGCCTCGGCGGCCGCGTCGATCGTGCCGGCAGCCACCGGCGTGCCGGCCGCCAGGCCGGTCGCCTCGGCGCCCGCGGCACTCACCTCGCCGGCCGCCTCGGTCGCCCAGAGCAGGCGCGGAAGCGGCGGGCCGTCTTCGCCGAGCACCGCGCCGGCCCAGTCATCGATCCACTCGCCCGCGCCGACGTCGTAGAGCGGGTTGAAGCCGCTCGCGGTGTGGCGGTCGATCACGTACTCGCCGGTCAGCCGCTGCACAAGCAGCGAGCTCGCCGGCAGCACGTAGCGCGTGCGCCGGTAGCGATCGGGCTCGTTGCGCCGGTACCACAGCAGCTTCGGCCCGACCGCTTGGCTCGTCAGCGCCGATCCGGTTTGCTGCACGATCCGCTCGCGCCCGAGCCGGTCGTCCAGCTCCGCGATCTCGGCGGCCGCGCGCGTGTCGATCCCGTAGAGGATCGCCGGGCGCAGCGCCCTCCCGTCGTGATCGGCGGGCACGAAGCACGGCCCGATGCCGCTGACGCCGACCGCCTTGACGGCGCCCGGGCGCCGGCCGGTCAGGAGCTCCCCGCAGATCGCGACGAAATCGCCCCACCACGCCGACTCGGCGTCGTGCTCGGCCCAGCCGGCCCGCGGGATCGACAGCTCGTGCTCGACCTCGTGCTGGGCAACGACCTCGCCGATAGGCGTCGTCAGCACGCCCTTCGTGGTGGCCGTGCCGACATCGACGCCGAGCAGCAGCTCGTCGCTCACGGGCTCGCGGCGCAGCTCAGCGAGCCGGCTTCCGGGGCGGATGACTGCTCCTGGCGCAGCTGAGCCACTCGCGTCCTACCGCGGGTAGGCGGCGGCGATGCCGCCGTCGACGTTGAGGATGTTGCCGGTGCTCTTGGCGAGCCGGTCGGAGGCGAGCAGCAGCACCGCCTGCGCGACGTCCTCGGGCTGGATGCTCACGCCGAGCGTCGTGCGCTTTCGGTAGTGCTCCTCTAGCTGCGACGGGTCGATCCCGTACCCGGCGGCTCGATCGTGGCGCCACTCGCTCGAGAAGATCCCCGAGCCCTGGACGACCGCGTCCGGGTTGACCGTGTTCACGCGGATCCCGTCCGCTCCCACCTCCTCGGCGATGCAGCGGGCGAGATGCAGCTCGGCCGCCTTCGCCGCGCTGTACGCGGCGGCGCCCTTGCCCGCGGCGAGCGCGTTCTTCGAGCCAACGAACACGATCGAGCCCCCGATCCCCTGACGGCGCATGATCTTCACGGCCTCGCGCGCGACCGTGAAGTAGCCGCGACCGAGAACGTCGAAGTTGCGGTCCCAGACCGCCGCCGTGGTCTCCTCGATCGAAGCGGCCGAGGCCAGCCCGGCGCTCGAGACGACGATGTCGACACCGCCCCAGGCGAGCACCGTCTCGGCGAACGCGCGCTCCACTGCCGCCTCGTCCGTCACGTCCATCGCGAGCGCCAGCGCCCGGCGATCGCCCTCGTGGGCGACGATCGCCGCGGCGGTCTCCTCGGCGCCCTCGGCGTTCCGGTCCGCCAGCGCCACGTGGGCGCCCGCGGCGACCAGCGCCTCCGAGCACGCGCGGCCGATCCCGCTCGCCGCGCCGGTCACGAG
>JACCXP010000122.1 GCA_013696905.1 Thermoleophilaceae bacterium | reverse complement strand
GCGGCCGCCGGCCGCGCCGGGGCTTCGCTCGTCGAAGATCTCAGGAGATGACCCCTACGAGCTCGCGGCGGCCGTCGACCGCGCCTTCTCGCGCGCCAAGGGCGAGCTGTCGAAGCAGGTCGTGGTGATCTCCGGAGAGCGTCCGGAGCACGGCATGGCGGCTGCTGCCTGGGCGGCCCGCTCCGGCGACTCGGTGCTGTTCGTGCGCCGCGACGAGGTGCCCGCCGCGACCGTGCGGGCGCTTCGCGACAGGCGCCGCCCGCAAATCTTCCTGCTCGGCCCCGAGTCGGTGATCGGCCGGGGCACCGAGCAGCGCCTCAGGGGTCTCGGCAGCGTGCGCCGGATCGAGGGCGCGACGCCCGAGGAGACCGCGATCCGGTTCGCGCGCTACCGCACGGCGGGCTTTGGCTGGGGAGTCGACGTGCCGGGGGCCAACTTCACCGTCGCGAGCACGGCGCGGCCGCTCGGCGCGGCGGCCGCCGCCGCGCTCGGCTCGAACGGCGTATTCGCCCCCCTCCTTGTGACGAGCTCGCCGGACCGCCTGCCCGCCCCGCTCGAGGGCTACCTGCTCGACCTGCAGCCCGGCTACGAGGGCGGCGACCCCTCAGACGCCGTCTTCAACCGCGTCTGGATTCTGGGCGACGAGAGCGCCGTCTCCGCGCGCGTGCAGGCGCGAATCGACCAGCTGGCCGAGCTCGTGCCGGTGGACGCCGACGGGTAGCCTCAGCGGCGTGAGCGAGTACGAGCAACCTGGCCGGACCGAGCGCGAGCCGACGGTCGAGGACGTGCGCCAGCTGATGGGCGCCTCGACGCCACACTTCGCGCTCCAGATCCGCAACCGGATCCGGAACCTCGTCGAGGGGCTCGGAGCCGATCATCCCGCCCGCCGCGAGGGCGAGCGCGAGATCAGGCGCCTCGAGTCGATCGCCTTCGGGGCCGAGCACCGTGGGCCGGTGGTCGAGGGCGAACGCGCGATGCCGAGCGGGCAGCTCCACCGCGGCACCGCTCAGTCGGACTGAGGCGCGCACGACACGGCGGCGCGCTCGATTCGCCACGTGGCGCCCCTAGACTCGAGCGCACGGCGCCCGAGCAGCGGTCGATGCGGTCCGGGTGGGTCGCGAGCGTCTGCAACGCGACCGTGGCGGCGTCGGCGCTCCGGCTGACGGTCTCCGCGCGCACGAAGCGGATCGACTCGAGCGTCGAAACGGTGTTGCGAAACGACTGAAAGCCCTTCAGCTGCGAGCGAAAGCCGGGTCCGGCGAGCGCCCACGCACCTGGAAGTCGTCGCGCGCCGAGCGCTCGTAGAAGGACCGCACGACAGCGTCCGGCGCAGGTGCCCGCCCGGCGGCCGCCGGCGCGGCCTCGGATTGCCCCGTCGCGCCCTCGGTCGTCGTCGGCACAAGCTCGCCCGCCGAGCCTGGCCGCTGGTCAGGATCATGAGCCATCGCCCGAGCGAGGACGCGGCCGAGCCGCGGCGGAGCCTCGGGCCACCAGGGTGGGCATCCCCCCTGTTTTAGCCTGGATTGAGGCTCAAGCGGCGCTACTGGCGGCCGGAGCGGCGCGGCCGAGCCCGCTTCGAGGCCGCCTTGCCGCCGTGCGCGGAGCTCTTCGCGGGGGCGGCGAGCCCGGCCGCCAGATCCCAGACCACGTCGGCCTCGCCGATCCCCTGAGCCTCGGCGAGGGCGCGCACGCGCTCCCAGTCGAGCTCGGCATCGGGAAGGTCGTCCCAGCGACCGAGGGCGATCGCGTCAAGCGTGCCGGCGAGCAGCGGTCCGAGCTCGCCTTGGGCCTTCAGCAGGGCCTCGAGCGCATCACGCTGAGGCACTGTGAGCTTCACACACCACATGGGGCAAGCCTCCTGCCGGGGAGAGGACTTGCCGGCTGAAGCTAACCCGGCTCGCGGACGGACTCGGCCGGCTCGCCGCCGTTGCGCCGATCGGACTCGTGATCGCGGATGCGCACCGCCTCGACGCGGTTCTCGCGCACCGACTCGACGCGCAGCGAGTAGCCGTTAGAGCGCACCATGTCGCCCCGCTTCGGCAGCCGCCCGAGCTCGCCGAAGACGTACCCGCCGACCGAGTTGTAGGCGTCCGAGTCGGCCGGCAGGTCGAGCTTGTGGTCGGCGAGATCGGTGATCGGCACATGGCCGCGCACGTACCAGTCGCCGTTCGCGAGCCGGCGAACGGCGCCGCCGGTCGGATCGGTCTCGTCGTCGATCTCGCCGACGACCTCCTCGATGATGTCCTCGACGGTCACGACACCGACGGTGCGCCCGTACTCGTCTACCACCACGGCCATCGACGCGCGCTGGCGCTGGAGGTCGGCGAGCAGGTCGTCGAGCGGCTTGGTCTCGGGGATGATCAGGGCGTCCTTGACGCCTGGCCCGATCGCCGCGTCTGGCCCTTCGCTCATCAGCAGCCGGGCGAGCGAGTTGTTGTGCACGATGCCGCGGATGCGGTCCGTGTTGCCCTCCTCGGTCACTACGAGGCGCGTGTGGCCGGAGTCGACGCAGCGCTTGAGCGCCGTCGACACGTCCTCTGACGTGTCGACCGTGACGACGGCCGGTATCGGCGTCATCACCTGTCGTGCCTGCTGCTCGTGCAGATGGAAGACGCCGGAGAGCATCACCGCCTCGCCCGGGTCGAGCTTGCCGCCCGCCGCGCCGCGGGCGATGATCATCTTCAGGTCCTCGGAGCTCGCGGTCTGCTCGAACTCGGCCTCCGGGTTGACTCCGATCAGCCTCAGCATCGCGTTCGAGGTCGAGTTGAGCGCCCAGATGAACGGCCGGAACCCGACCCGAAACCACTGCAGCGGCCGGGCGGTCGCCCGCACCGTGCCCTCGGCATGGGTTATCGCGTAGATCTTCGGCACCTGCTCGCCGACGGTGATATGCAGCGACGTCACGATCAGATAGGCGATCAGGAGCGATATCGCGAGCGTGACCGCCTGTGGAAGGGCATCGCCGATCAGCCCCTCGGCGATGCGTGCGAGCGCCGGCTCGCCGAGGAAGCCGATGCCGATCGAGGCCATCGTGATGCCGAGCTGGCACGCCGACAGGTATTCGTCGATGCTCTCGATCTGGCGCAGGGCGAGGCGCGCGCCGCTCGCGCCCTCCTCGGCGAGCGCCTCGACCCGCCCCTGGCGCGCGCGCACGAGCGCGAACTCGGCGGCCACGAAGAAGCCGTTGAGGGCTACGAGCACGACCACTCCGATCAGCAGAAGGAGGGTGGTCACGCGTAGGGCCCCTTCACGGGCCTACTTCGAGGAGGTTCGTCGTCGGTCATCCGCTGACCGTCGAAACGCTAGCAGGGGGGGCGTTACGACAGCGCGTCGACGCGGCCGGCGAGCTCGAAGTCGGCGTTCGTCAGCGCGCCCTGGGAATGCGTCGTGATCGATACCGTCACGACGTTCCAGGAGACGGCAAGGTCGGGATGATGGCTCAGCTCCTCTGCCACGAGCGCGATCCGGTTGACGAAGGCGATCGACTCGGCGAAGTCCTCGAACTCGAAGCGACGCTGGATCGTCTCGCCGACGCGCTCCCACCCGGGCAGGTGCGAGAGGCGGGCATCGACGTCTTCAGGGCTGAGAGATGCCATGGTTCCCTTTATGCGGATAGCGAGCCTCGTGCCCTCGGCCACCGAGCTGCTCTACGCGCTCGACCTGGGCGACAGCGTAGTCGCGGTCACACACGAATGCGACCATCCGCCCGCGGCCGTGGGCCTCCCCCACCTCACTCGCAGCGTTATCCCCGACGGCCTCTCGGCGGGGGAGATCGACGCGGCCGTACGCGAGCGCACGGGGCGCGGCGAGGCGCTGTACGAGCTCGACGAGGCGCTGCTCGACTCGCTCGCACCCGATCTGGTCGTCACCCAGGCGCTCTGCGCCGTCTGCGCGGTCTCCTTCGACGACGTGCGCGCGGTGGCCGAGCGGCTGCCCTCGCGCCCGGCCGTGATGGCGCTCGACCCGGCATCGCTCGCCGAGGTGCTCGGCGACTGCGAACGCGTCGCCGCCGCGGCCGGCGTGCCCGAGCGGGGCGCGCTGCTC
>JACCXP010000116.1 GCA_013696905.1 Thermoleophilaceae bacterium | reverse complement strand
TCCGAGGAGTTGGTCTCCGAGATGACCAAATGCGTGCGCCTCGACTCCGACTGCGCCGACATCTGCACGGCAACGAGCCGCGTGCTCTCGCGCCAGCACGAGTACGACGCCAAGGTGACCCGCAGTCTGCTTGAAGCCTGCCGTCAGGCCTGCAAGAGCTGCGGCCACGAGTGCGAGCTCCACGCGGAGATGCATGAGCACTGTCGCCTATGCGCCGAAGCGTGCCGACGGTGCGAGCAGGCTTGCGATGAACTGCTCGCGACGATGACGTAGCGCACGGAGTCGCAGCTAGGGACTGAGGATGCGGGTGGGACCGTCCGAAGGCGGCGCTTGGCCCGGCTCACGCCGTGGTCTTGATGCCCCGGCGAACGAGCAACAACACAGCCGGGTAGCCGGTCAGGAATCCGAGGATCAACCCGACCTGCATGAGGAAGAGAAAGGTCACGTCCGTGAGGGGGGGCATGAAGAGCAGGAAGTGCAGGACCAGCATCCAACCGCCCATGCCGATGTCGAAGGCAAGGACTGTCACGAGCGCTATCAGCAGAGCTACACCGAGGCCCTGACCCGAAGAGAGCCCGCGCGCCGGTACAGTCGAGAAGAAGTACTCGAAGACGAACAGCAGGAGGACCGCGATCACCGCGATGGCGAGGATCATCGCAAAGAGGTCGAGCCCGGCAATCGTCAGGCCCGAGAGGACAATCAGGGGCACGCCGATGACGTGACCGATGGCCGAGGCGGCACCACCGGCGGTGCCCCCGGTCAAGGCCTTGCCGGGGAGGCTCGTCTCGGGGACGACACCGTGTTCTGACTGCCACCTCTCGCTCCGCGTACGGCCCCATCGGTAATAGGCCGGGAGCGCCAGTGGTCCCAGATAGAGGGCCGTTATCGGCCACACCGCCTCCATGACCCTCGTGCGCTGTCGATAGCCGGCTATGTAGATGTCGTAGAGAATCGCGGCCGCGCATAGGAGAGCTAGGCCGAGGAAGACCCAGGAGATCGCGGTCAACCAGGCGGGGATTGCGGTATTCATGGTCATGGGACGAGCCTTCTCTTTCTAAGAGTCGCTGTTATCAAACGTATGCACTGCCGGATCCGGAGAGGAGAGGTCGCCGGGCAGTCCTCGGCGCCTACGGCCGCGACCGCGTGGTCCTGGTTCTCGCTCCGTCCGCGCTCGCCATGACGGTTCCGTCAGGCAGGGCCGCAAACAGGGAGCCGCTCGTCGTAGGCTACGAACGAGGCTGGCTGGGCGCCGCCGATCGGTCCCCGCGGTTGCCAGGTCTTCCCGCTGGCTCCGCCCGTTGCACGCTCTCCATCCGCGCGATCCGCGCTCCGAGCTCGTCGTGGCGCGCGCGAACGCCCTCGCTGTCGTCGTCCACTCCCTCGGAGCGGTTGCGCGGCGCGAGGATGCATGCAGCCGGGCGGCCGCGTCTTGCCTGCCACCACATCGCGAGCGGGCAGGCGAGCGCGGCGACCAGGACGAGCGCGATCAACAGGGCGTCGCTCACCGGTTGTTCGCCACCGTCGACGTCGCCTCGCTCTGCTTGCGGGCGCCGACGCGATCGATCTCGGCGGCCAGCCGAGCGTGCTCGGCGCGCAGCTCCTCGAGCGACTCCGAGCGCTTGTCCTGGGCGCCGGGCGAGTCGCGCTTTCCGCCCCGCATCATCATCCACATCATCAGCCCCATGCCCACGGGGCACGCCAGCACGGCCAGTGTGAGCAGCCACTCCATTCATGCTCCCCTTGGTTGACGCGTAGTCTCCACGACGCATTGTAGTAGAACGCGCGGCCGAGCGCGCGAGTTAGCGGCCGCCGCCCGCCTCCCGCTGCGAGCCCGGCGAGTCGAGGTGGCCCTCGGCCTGGAGCACCCGCCTTCGCTCCTGGTACTCCTCGGTGGCGATCTCGCCGCGCGCGTAGCGGGCGTCCAGCAGCTCGAGCGGGCTCTGTGAGCTCGCTGCGCCCCGCCTCGTTGCTCGCCAGAGCACCCAAACAACGACCCCGATGATCGCGGCCATCATCGCGATCATCCGCAGCACGCCGAACAACGAAAAGCCAGTGTTCATCTGTTCCTCCTTGGTGTGTAGGAGAGGACCGTCCCTGACGTCATGACGTCGACCAGAACAAGCGATTCGGGACGCGCTCTGCGCGCCAGGCAAGAAGCAGGCCGAGCGCCACCACGGCGAACGACCACAGCTGGGGCTGGGAGAGCCCGAGCACGACCTCGTCGTTCAGGCGAATGAACTCGACCAGGATCCGAGAGATCCCCATGAGCACGACATACAGGGCGAACAGGGCGAGTGGGGCGAGCAGCAGACGCAGCCTCCAAAGCAGGGCGCCGACAAGGAAGGCGGCGATCGCCTCGTAGAGCGGCGTCGGATGGACGCGCTCGAGGGTCGGTACCGTGCCCCTCCGGGAAGCTCATCGCCCAGGGAAGGTCGGACGGCGTCCCGTATGTCCCGTCGCCGGCCAGCAGGCAGCCGAGCCGCCCGACCCCGTAGGCGACGGCGAGCGGGGCGGCGGCCATGCCCGCCATCAGGCCGAGCGGGATCCCCTGCTTTCGCGCCACGACAGCGGTCGCCGCCGCACCGCCGAGCAGGCCGCCGAACCAGGTGAAGCCAGTCCCGCCGAGCTCGTGCAGCGACAGGCTGCCGGCGTGCTCGGCCAGGTAGTAGAGCTTCGCGCCGGCAAAGCCGCCGAGCAGTGCCCACAGAACCAGGAAATATGCGTGTTCGGGATCGCGCCCCCGCCGGCGCAGCTCGCTCGCCAGCATGACCCAGGCCACGAGCGCTGCGAGCGCCTTGCTGGCGCCATAGGACGTGAGCTCGAGACCGCCGAGCTCGAACAGGACCGGCTTCACGCCGACACCGCTCCGATCTCCGTCTCGTCTCCCGTGGCCCGCCGACCAAAGCGCCGCAGCCGCAGCGAGTTCGCCACGACGCTGACCGACGAGAGCGCCATCGCGGCGCCGGCGATGATCGGGTTGAGCAGCCCCAGGGCGGCGAGCGGTATGGCGGCCGCGTTGTAGCCGAACGCCCAGGCCAGGTTCTG
>JACCXP010000058.1 GCA_013696905.1 Thermoleophilaceae bacterium | reverse complement strand
CGCCGCCGCGCACGCGCGCGAGGATCTGATCGACGCGGCGCTCCGCGTCCGCCCTGCTCGTGGCAGCGAAATAGGGCTGGCCGCGAGTCGCGGCCCACGGCACGAGCACGTCGAAGTCGAGCTCGCGGATCAGCTCGAGGCTCTCGATGTAGGACCCACGATCACTCGACGCGAGTAACGCCCCGACCCACTCGCCGTCATCGAGGTAGACGCTGTCGCCCGTGAACAGGAAGCGATGCTCGCCGCTGTCCCAGAGAAAGGCCGTCGCGCCGCTCGTGTGCCCCGGCGTGGGAATGACCTCGAAGTCGTCGTCGAGGGTGTGGCGCTTGGAGAAGGTCCCGCGCACGCGGTAGGTCCTGGCCACGGACTCGCGTTCGTGCTCGTGCACGAACAGCGGCGCGGCGACCCAGCCCGAGGCGAACATCGCCTCGTGGCGGTGGTTGAGATAGTGGCGTGAGATGCCGCCGAGGTCTGAGATCGTCGCCGCGTCGGACTCGATCCCCTCGACGCTGTAGACGAGCAGGTTGCCCCGATCGCGCGCCAGCAGAAAGGCGCGGATGTCGAGTGTGGGGCCGAACGGCAGCGGCTGTGGCGCCAAGGCGTAGAGCCCTCCGAGCGCACGTTCCATGTTGAGCTCTCTCATCGCTCACGACCTCCTTTCGGGTGACGGGCGACCCTACAAGCTCAAGCGCACTTGAAGTCAAGCTGGCTATTCGGGGGCCGGCGTCCTGGATCATCGACCTTGAACCGGGCGCGGCCACGCCGGCGGCCGCGTCGTGTTCGAGGGAACGCCCGCCGAGCGCATCCGACATCACCGCCCGGACGCCACGGCGATGCGCAAGGGGGCTGGCTGACCGGTCGCTGTCGAGCAGGGGGTAGCGCCACGGAGACGGAAGCCCGGGGCACGTCGTCTACAGCGCCGCCACGGGCCCCTACCTGAACCCGGGCATCGGGCCGAGCCCGGACGGCGAGGAAGGCGGCGCCTGCATGACCCTGCTCGACCCGTTCGGCAACAGCCTGCGAATTGACGACGGGGCTCTCTGGAGCCGGGTAAGCGTCCGGGATTCTCCTGGCCCGACCGACGACCAGGGCGGGCCCGCGGCCCGTTTGCCTACCCAGCGGCTTGGGCGCCGTCCTCACCCGTCCTCACCCTGACGGTTCAGTCAGGTAGCGCTGGATCACCGGGCCCAGCCAGTGCACCACGGCGTCGCGGTCTAGGTCGACCACGGGCGACAGCCGCAGGACATAGCGACACAGCGCCAGGCCGAGCATCTGCGTCGCGACCAAGCCGGCGCGCGTGGCGGCGGTCGGCGGGTCGTGTGGCCCCGCGGCCGCCACGACCGGCGCGAGCTGGGCGCGGAAGATCTCCTGCATCTGGGCCGCGGCCGCGGCGTTGGTGGCGGCACTCGCAAGCAGCACGCGCAGCGAGTCGTCGGTCGGCTCGCCCTCCCAGCGCGTCAGGAAATGGTCGACCACGGCGGCGCCGAGCTCGTCGGACGGCACCCGCGACAGGTCCGGCAGGGCCAGGTCGAAGTCCGCAGCGGCCGCGAACAGCCCGCGCTTGCTGCCGAAATAGCGCATGACCATCGAAGGGTCGATCTCCGCGTCGGCGGCGACCGCCCGGATCGTCGTGCGCTCGAAGCCGTCCGCGGCAAAGCGCTCGCGCGCCGCCTGCAGGATCGCCGCGCGGGTGCGCTGTGACCGCTCACGCTTGCCGTTCGTCACATCGTGAGATTAGCCAACAGCTGTTGACTTGGGCGTGACCTCCTGCAATAGTCAACGCGCGTAGGCAGACGTTCTTTGACGAGAGGTGGCGCAGATGCTGTCGCAGCCGAGCTCACGTGAGACCGAGGTGCTGGTCGTCGGCGCCGGCCCGACGGGGCTGCTGCTGGCGGGGGATCTCGCCGCGGCCGGTGTCGCCTGCACCGTCGTCGAGCGCCGCGATGGCGAGTCGAATCTCACGCGCGCATTCGCCGTTCACGCCCGCACGCTCGAGCTGCTCGACGCTCGTGGCGTCGCCGACGAGCTGGTCGAGACCGGGGAGCCGCTCGGGGCGCTGCGGTTGTTCGACAAGGTCGAGGTCGACCTGTCGCGGCTGCCGACCCGGTTCCCGTTCCTGCTCGTGACGCCACAGTACGAGACCGAACGGGTACTCGAGGAGCGCGCGGGTGGGCTGGGCGCGGAGATCGTGCGCGGCGTCCAGTTCGTCGGGCTGCGCCAGGACGCCGACGGCGTCGACGTGGACGTGCGCGCCGAGGACGGCAGCGTCCAGCGCCGACGCGCGGCGTTCGTCGTCGGAGCCGACGGCGTGGGGAGTGCCGTGCGCCGCTCGCTCGGGCTGGCGTTCCCCGGCCATTCCGCCGTCCAGTCGCTGATGTTGGCCGACGTTCAGCTGACCGAGGCGCCACCGGACCTGCTGACCGTGAACGCCGTGGCCGAGGGCTTCTCTTTCCTGGCACCGTTCGGCGACGGCTGGTACCGCGTCATCGCCTGGGACCGGCGCCGTCAATTGCCGGACGGCGCACCCGTCGAGCTCGACGAGATCCGCGACATCACGCGCCGGGCGCTCGGCACCGACTACGGCATGCACGACGCGCGCTGGCTGTCGCGATTCCACAGCGACGAGCGCCAGGTCGCCCATTACCGGGTCGATCGGGTGATGCTCGCCGGAGACGCCGCGCACGTCCACTCGCCGGCCGGCGGTCAGGGCATGAACACGGGGCTCCAGGACGCCGCCAACTTGGGCTGGAAGCTGGCCGCGACGGTCCACGGCTGGGCACCGGCTGGGCTGCTCGACAGCTACCATGCCGAGCGCCACCCGGTCGGTCAGACCGTCCTGCGCGCGAGCGGCGCCTTGCTGCGGCTGGCGATGCTGCGACCACGAGTGCTGCGCGCCGCCCGCAGGACCCTCGGCGGTGTCCTCGCCCGGACCGGGCCGGTGGCTCGCCGCGTCGCGGGGATGGTGTCCGGGATCGCGATCGCCTACCCGGCACAACGCGGCGAGCACCGGTTGGCCGGACGGCGCGCGCCAGACGTCGTCGTCGGCGAGTCCCGCCTGTACGAGCGCCTGCGCGCAGGTCGCTTCGTGCTGTTGGACCGCAGCGACGACGACGCGCTCGCCCGCCTGGCCGACGAGGGCTTTGCCGATCGCGTGACCGTCCTGCGGACCCCCGTCGCGGCAACGACGGGCTGGCCGGCGGTCACGCTGATCCGCCCCGACGCCTACGTGGCGTGGGCGAGCGACGCGCGCGCGGCCGACGAGCGGCTCTCCGGCGGACGCGAGGCCCTGCAGCGCTGGTGCGGGCCGGTAGCGGCCGCAACCGCGGCCGAGATAGTGGAAGCCCCAGATCTCGGAGATCGGACCTCGAGCCCGTCGCCGCCCGAGCCTGACGGTCCCTGGGTAAGCGACAGAGAGGAGTGGCGGTGACTGGTTCGGGGCGTGAAGCGAGGCGGAAGAGGCGGGCAGCGCTCGTCACCTCTGCGTTCTTGGCGATCGGTCCGGGTGTCGTGGCGGGTGTGATTCCCTGGCGACTGACGCACTGGCAAGTGCCTTACCCCGCGCCCGGCGGGCCGGGGGCGCGCGCGGTCGGCCTCGTGCTCATCGGCGGCGGGGCGGCGGTCCTGGTCCACTCGTTCGTGCGGTTTGTGGTCGAAGGCGTGGGCACACCCGTCCCGGTCGCGCCGACCCAGCGTCTCGTCGTCGGCGGCCTGTACCGCCACGTTCGCAATCCCATGTACCTCGCACTCGAGGCTGCGATCCTCGGCCAGGCGTTGCTCCTCGGTGCGGTGGCCGGGTCTGGCGGTAGAGGGCCGGGCTTCGGTTAGTTCTCGCTGGCGAAGCGGCGGGCCTCTTCGCGGGCGCGGTTGATGTCGTCGACTACGAGGATGAGCTGGTGGTCGTGGTCGCTGTACATGACCTCGATGTTGACGCCGGCTAGCGCCATTCGGCGGCTGAT